>CAZOFF010000014.1:11090-14818 GCA_964579165.1 Candidatus Woesearchaeota archaeon | reverse complement strand
TTAATCATACATTTATAATAGAAAATATTGTTGTACCTGAAGAACTTAAAAAAGAAAAAGACTTTGCTAAGATAAGGGAAATGTCAAAAAGAAAAGGAAAAATTATAAGAGAAGGGAAAATCGATGGTCAAAAAATCAAAACAGAGATGAATTTTGAAGCATAAGAGATTCTATTAATACACATAAGATTTGAGTATTTTATAAAAAAGAAAGTTATATAAATACAAAAATTACATCATTTTTATGATGACCTATGTTGGAATATGTGAATATGATTTTAATCCAGATTGGAAACTAGAACCAGAACATGTAGTAGAAATAAAAACTTTTAAAGCAGATGGTGTTAAGGAAGCTAGAAAGAAGTATTACATGCTAACTTGGCAAGCACAAAGATGGGGTATAGAAGGAACAAGAAAAGATAGACTATTTCAGATAGTTGAGGAAGTCCCTTTAGAGGAAGAAGAATAAGCCAAAAAGTGTATTTCTTACAAATTATGAATAACAAACGTAAAGCATAATATTTTTAAACAAAAATAATAACAAAAGTTATGGATAAATATTTCGGATTCTGTAAGTATAAATCTCAAGAAGATGAAAAAGGAGAAAGATTGACAATTACGTGTACTTTTGAGTTTAAAGCAAGAGATTATAGGGAAGCATTAAGTCAGTTTGAAGAATTAAGTTTTCCTTATAAAAAATTTACTAGTGAAATAATAGAAGAAAGATTATTAAGAATTGTAGGAGAGATAGATTTACAAAATTTAAGAAATAAATTTAATGAAAAGAAAAATAAAACCTCAAAAGTACCCAAAGCCTTAAAAAGCCCCTTTTTCTAAATAGTTTATTCCAGGGAAATAAAATGTTATCCGCACTATTTAAGAATATAAGAAATGGCAGCACCGAAATCACCAAGAAAGGGAAGTTTACAATATTGGCCCAGAAAAAGGGCAAGTAAGTTATTACCTAGTGCAAACTGGAATGCTATATCTTCCAATAATACTTCTGGCAATCTCAAGGGGTTTATTTGCTATAAGGCAGGAATGTTAAGTGCGGCTATAAAAGACAATACAGATAAATCAATGACTAAAGGAAAAACAAAAATTGTGCCAGTTACTGTTCTTTCTTGCCCAAAACTTAAAATATTTTCAATAAGATTCTATAAATATGGCAAAGTTGCTAAAGAAATTCTTTCTGGAAACTTTGACAATGAATTAAAAAAGAAAGTTAAACTGCCTAAGAAAAAAGAAAATCTAAAAGCAGATGAAATTCCCTCAGAGGGATACGATGATATTAGAGTTATTGTTTATTCTCAAGTAAAAAAGACAGGAATAAAAAAGAAACCAGATATGACTGAATTAGGTTTAACTGGAAGCTTAGAAGAAAAAATTAAGTTTATCAAAGGAAATTTACATAAAGATATGTCCATCCAAGACGTGCTAAAAAATGAAAAAATTATTGATGTTAGAGGTTTAACAACTGGAAAGGGTTTACAAGGTCCGGTAAAAAGATTTGGAGTCACATTAAAAAGTCATAAATCGGAAAAAGGGCGGAGACGTCCAGGAAGCCTAGGACCATGGCACCCATCAAGAGTAACTTATAGAGCAGCAATGGCAGGACAGTTGGGAATGTTCTCAAGAGTTACATACAATAATAAAATAATGAAAATAGGTTCACAAGAAGAATTGTCTAATGAAGATAAAATGAAGAACATGAAAAACTTTGGAGATGTAAAAACAGATTATGTTATTCTTGCTGGAAGCATTCAAGGCCCAGCAAAAAGATCGTTAATTATGACTCTTCCATTGAGACCAACTAAAAAACAATTAAAGAAAGATTTTGAATTGCTCGAATTAAGATAAAAACAAAATGAAAAAAACGGATTTATTAAGTATAGAAGGAAAAAGGGTAGGAGAAATAGAAATACCCAATTTCTTTTTTATGCCAATAAGGGAAGATTTAATATTTAAAGTATTAGAAACAAAAAAAATAAGGCAACCTTATTCTCCAAGCCCTGTTGCAGGCAGACAAAATTCTGCTTCTGGGGTGATAGTGCATAGAAGACATGTTTGGAAATCTGGATATGGAAGAGGAATAAGCAGAGTTCCAAGAAAGATTATGACAAGAAAAGGAAGTCAATTTAATTGGATTGCAGCAGAAGTTCCTTTTGCCAGGGGAGGAAGAAGAGCACATCCGCCAAAAATATTGAAATTTATTAACACAAAAAAAATAAATAAAAAAGAAAATGAAAATGCGTTTATCTCTGCATTAAGCGCAACAGCAAATAAAAGTCAGGTCCTTAAAAAGTATGGTAGATTAGATGATAAAACAAAAATAAACACTCTTCCTATAATTGTTGAAAACAAAATTACTCAATTGAAAGTGAGGGGATTAAAAGACTCTTTAAAAAAGATTCTTGGTGATGAATTGTTTACCATTGCTATAATCACAAAAAAGAAAAACAGAGGAAAAGGAAAGTTAAGAGGAAGAAGATACAAAAGAAATGCTGGAGCGTTATTAGTTTTAGGAGAAAAAGAAAATTTAAAAACAAGGCTTATTGAAGTTAAACCGGCAAACAAGCTATCTGTTTTTGACTTGGCCAGTGGTGGACAAGGCAGATTAACATTATATACCGAAAATGCAATTAAGGATTTGCAAAATAGATTAAACAAAGAAGATAATAAAATAGAAAATATGGAGAAAAGAAAATGATAGTGCTGGATATTGAAACAAGTGGATTGGATTTTGTAAAAAATGGAATATGGCAAATAGGAGCTTATGATTTTTCAACAGGGAAAATTTTTTTAGATGAATCAAGATTAGATAGAGATGATGAGATTGATCCAGAGGCATTAAAAATAATAGGAAAAACAGAACAAGAACTTAGAGATCCAAATAAGCAAAACCAAAAACAAATGCTTGAAAAATTCTTTGGGTGGGTTGCAGAAAAACCAATTAGAAATTATATATGCCAAAATCCTCAATTTGATGTTGCGTTTATTGATACTAAGGCAAGAAAATATGGATTGAAAACACCACATGGTTATAGAGCATTTGATTTACATAGTTTTGCACAAAAAGAATATTTTGATAGAAATGGAGGATTTTTTATTGAAGATGGAAAAAGTAAAATGAACTTACAAAGTATATGTTCAATGTGTGGATTAAACTACGAAGGGATTATTATTAATAAGGGTGAAGTTACCAAGCAAGGAAAACCACATAATGCATTAGAAGATGCTAAACTTACAGCAGAATGCTTTTCAAGATTGGTTTATGGAAAAGGATTATTTGAAGAATATTTTGATTATGAAATGCCTGAAAATTTGAGAGGAAACAAAAAATGAAACCGATGGTAACTGAAAAAGCAGTAATGCTAATAGAAGGAAAAAATACCTTAGTATTTGAAATTGTTATGACAATGACAAAATCAGAATTAAGAAGAGAATTTGAAGAAATGTTTAAAGTTAAAGTTGAAAAAATTAATACTTTGATAAAGAAAAACAAAAAATATGCTTATATTAAACTAAATAAAAATAATCCTGCAATTGATGTTGCAACAAAATTAGGATTGATATAATAATATAAGGGAAATATAAAAACAAAATGGGAAAACGAAACTTTTGCCAATCGGCGAGTTTGTTGATAGCTTCTATGAAACAGAAAAAGAAGGAATTATGCCGGTTGATGGAGTATATACTTTAGGTTTTGATTCTAATAAAGACAGAGAT
>CAZOFF010000014.1:0-11080 GCA_964579165.1 Candidatus Woesearchaeota archaeon | reverse complement strand
GCAAGAGGGCATGGAAGTAAGACTTACAGAGTTAGAAGACAAGCCTATAGATATAGAATTAACTATCCAAAGGATATGGAAGGAGAAGGAACTGTAATTAATTTAATAAATTCAAGTGCACATACTGCACCATTGGCTAAAGTAAAATATGAAAATGGAATTTTTTTTATGCCTGCAACAGAAAGAATGTTTGAAGGACAAAAAATAAAGTTAAATGCAGATGATAAAGAAATAACTCCGGGAAATATCTCAAAAATAAAGAATATTCCAATAAAGACAAAAATTTATTGTATCGAATCACGGCCGGGAGATGGAGGAATTTTTATAAAGACAGCAGGAAACTTTGCAACCGTAAATAAAATAACTGATTCTGGGGTGTTTATGTTAATGCCGTCAAAAAAAGAGAAGAAATTCCACGAAGAATGTAGGGCAGTTATAGGGGTTATTGCAGGGCATGGAAGGTTGGACAAACCTTTTGTTAAAGCGGGAAAAAAACATCATCTTAAAAAATCCAAAAATAAATTATGGCCGAGAACATCTGCTGTTAAGATGAATGCGATTGATCACCCATTCGGATCAGGAAGAGGAAAGAATCCAAAGAGTAAGATTGCTAAGAGAAATGCTCCTCCTGGAAGAAAGGTTGGTTTAGTAAGACCAAGAAGAACTGGAAGGAGAAAGAGATAAAAATGGCAACATTAATAGACTACACAATAAGAGAAAGAAAATTAGTAAATCATTTGGAAGATTTGGGGGTAGATATATCTCGAGGGTTAAGTATACACGGACATAAACTTGTTGTTAAGGCATGGAATGAAGAAGTATTTAATGCAATTGCGCAAAAAACAAATAATAATAAATTACATCAAGGGGAAATGGGAATAGAATTTTATGTTAACGACAATGAAAGAGATTGGCTCGTATTTTTAGACATAAATAAGAGAGAAGAATTTTTGCAAAAATACGGAGGAGATTATAAAATAGAATAAAATGGAAAAGAAAAAGGAATTCACATACAGAGGAAAAACAATGGAAGAATTAAAAACACTTAGTGTTAGAGAATTCGCTAAATATTTGAAATCTGGAGAAAGAAGATCTGTTCTTCAACAATTCCAAGAATTGGAAGACTTTATCAATAGAAGCAATAAAAAACAGTCAAAGAAAAAACAAATTAAGACTCATAAAAGGCATCTTGTTATTGTTCCGCAAATGTTAGATATGACTATCGGGGTTCACAGTGGAAAGGGATTTGAACCAATACAAATTATTCCTGAAATGCTGGGGCATAGATTAGGAGAATTTGCTCTAACAAGAGCTAGAATTAAACATGGAAGCGCGGGAGTAGGAGCTACTAAAGGTTCCAAGGCTAAGTCTAAGAAATAAAATAAGTAAAAATGGAAAATAAAAACCAAAAACAAGAAGAAAAAATAATTGAACAAGAAGAAAAAAAGATAGCTAAAGAAATAACTAAAGAAGAATCAAAAAATGAAACAAGAGAAGAAAAAGATAAAAAAGAAGAAAAGATAATTGAAAAAGCTGTTGAAGAAGTTGAACAAAAAGAAAACAAAGAAGAAGTTAAAACAAAAGGAACTGAAGAAAAAAAAGAAAGAAAGAAAGAAGAGCCTAAAATAAAGAGAATAGAAGCAATTGTAAAAGGAAGAAGTCTTCCCATTTCAACAAAACAATCTGTAGCTATATGTAATTACATCAGAGGAAAATCAATAGCAAATGCCTTGCAAGATATTCAAGATTCAATATTAATGAAAAGACCAGTGCCAATGACGGGAGAAATACCCCATAGAAAAGGAAAATACACCGGAAAAACAAGCGGGTCAGGGAGATACCCAATAAATTCATTAAAACAGTTCGAAAAATTACTAAAAAGTTTAGGCGCTAATGCAAATGTCAATGGATTGGAAAATCCCATTATAACTAAAGCAATGGCAAACTTTGCTTCTCGACCTTATGGAAGATTTGGGAGAGTTCATAAAAAAAGAACACATGTGATTATTCAAGTTAAAGAAAGATCTAAATTAAAACAAAATAAGAAAAAGGAGAAGAAAAAATGAAAAATGATTTAAGGATATTAGTAGTAAATGAAGATTGTTATGAATGGGGAATGAAGGAACTGTATAAGCCCAGGCTGTCTGAAATGGCAGAAAGAGTGGAAAGAACTATATCTGGAGAGGAAGTAGTTAGAAGGATAAATCCCTTAGATTATAATGTTGCTTTAATCGATGCTTCAGATAATTGCATTCACAAGATTGAACAAATTGGAAGTAGCGAAAGCCATTCTTATTATTCATTAACTGATTTTTTAAGGTCAAGAAATCCTGACATGATAATAATTGGTACAAGTATTCTAGGAGAAAAATTTAGAAAAGACGAACTGAGCGAAAGAGAATATGATGAAAAAATAAGTATTGGAGATATTAAGGAATTCCCAGAACAAGTTAAAGAAATTTTAATTAAATATGGATTTGAATTTAAAAAATAAAATAAAATGGAAGAAAGAAAAATTGTTGCGTTTAAGAAAGAAGAGTTCTCAATAAGAGAGTATATAAAAAAATCTTTGGGAAAAGGAAAAATTAGCAAAGTTAAAATTGAATATACCCCCATTGGAGAAAAAATAATTGTATCTACTAACAAACCGGGATTAATCATTGGAAGAAAGGGAGAAAAAATATCAGAATTAACTAGTGTGTTAAGAAAAAGGTTTAAATTAGAAAACCCCCATGTTGAAATTGAAGAGATTAAAAAACCTGAATTTGATTCACAGCTAATAGCAGATGATATTGCGGTCTCTTTAGAAAGATTGGGGCCTTTGAAATTTAAAGTTATTGCATACAGGGCATTGCAAAAAATTATGGATGCAGGCGCTTTGGGTGCTGAAATAAAACTTGCTGGAAAATTACCCAGTTCAAGAGCCAAATTATGGAGATTTGCTCAAGGTTATTTAAAAAAAACGGGTGATAGTGCTAAAGTAGTCAATATTGCGAAATCAGTTGCACAAACAAAGCCAGGAACAGTGGGAATAAAAGTTTCTATTTTGCCTCCAGATGCATATTTACATGATAAGATTACTTTAAATGAAGAACTACTTGGAAAACTAAAAATGAATTCAATTGAACAACAAATGAATAAAGAAAAATCTACTGATGAAAAGAAAAAATCAAAAAAACTAAAAAGAGATAATAAGGGAAAACAATAAAATGGCAACATTAAAGTCAAGAGAGATTAAAAACATGAGTCAAGAAGACAGGAACAAAAGAATATTAGAATTAAAACTGGAATTAATAAAAGCAAAAGCAAATGCAGCTAAGACTGGTGCTTCAAGAGCAAAAGGAATAAGAAAACTTATCGCACGAATTAAAACAATCAGTAATATCATAGTCAAAAAATAACAATGGAAATAGACCCAAAGACCGGTTTACCTATTGAAGCTATTGCGTGGGGGGATCTAACAAAACAAGGACAAAGAATACAAATCTCCCTGGATAAGAGAAGATACGGGAAAGTGATTACAACAATCACTGGTTTTGACAAAGAAAATGACCTAAAACAAATCGCAAAAGAGCTTAAAAACAAGCTTGCTTGCGGAGGAACAACAAAAGATAACACAATTGAATTGCAAGGAGACCACACAAAAAAAGCAAAAGATATCCTCGTAAGTTTAGGTTTTGAAGAGAATGCAATAGAATAGTGAAATATAGTAAACAAAAAAACAAAATGAAGAACAAAGAAGCAAAAAACAAGATGGAAATGGAAAAGGTAGTTGAAACTCAATGTAATGATAGAGATTGTCCTATTCATGGAAGACTTAAAACACATGGAAGAATTTTTGAAGGAGAAGTAATAAAAAAATTCCCAAGAAGAGTTGCAATAGAATTTGAAAGAATGATTAAGTCAAGAAAATTTGAGAGATATTTTAAGGGAAAAACAAAATTACATGCAAGACTTTCAGTATGTATGGAATCACAAATACAAATGGGAGATTACATAAAAATCAAAGAATGCAGACCATTAAGCAAGATTATCCATTTTGTTGTAATCCAAAAAATAAGAAGCAAGGATATTAAAGAAGATAAAAAAGATAATAAAGGAGAACAAGGAGAAAGTAAAAAATGACAAAAGAAATAATGTTCAAAGTTATAAAAGATAATCAACCAGCTAGTTTTGCAGATTATCAAAGAGATTTAGTGGAGTCTTATAAAAAGACTATTGAAGCGGAAATTGCAGGATGCGGACCAAATAAAACTGAATTTACATACGCACATTTCTGCACTGCAAATGTTATAGAGGATAATGGAAGAGCAAATGTGGTCGTAACTCATTTTAACGAAGATGATAAAGAACAAATAATCACAGAACTTAAATTAAATAAATATAGTTTAGAGGAAATATTATAAGATGAAAGCAATAAGTGCAATAGCAACACGAGGATTAAATTTAGGAGCTCATTTATTAGCTGCAGACAATAGCGGGGCAAAAATCGTGAAATTAGTTGGAGTAAAAAAAGGAAAAACCACAAAAGGAAGACAAGGTTATGCAAAGATTGCAGACTGGGTTAAAGTTTCGATAAGAAAAGGCTTGCCTGACATGAAGGGGAAGGTTTTTGATGCAGTAGTAATCAGACAAAAACTTTCGTGGAGAAGGAAAACAGGAGAAAGAATCGCATTTGAAGATAATGCAGTGGCAATACTCAAAGATGACAAAGGAAATCCAAAAGGAACTCAGATTAAAGGCCCTATTGCAAGGGAGGTACTAGAACGATGGCCATCTGTTGCCAAAATCGCTAGTAGTGTACATTAAAAAAATGAAAAGAACATTCTCAACACATTGGAATTCGAGTAAACAACCTCGAAAACAAAGGAAGTATAGAGCTAAAGCTCCATTGCATATTGCAAGAAAAATGCTGGCAACAAATCTAAGCAAAGAATTAAGGAAAAAATATGGAAAAAGAAATCTTGTATTGAGAAAGGGTGATGTGGTTAGAATAATGAGGGGCAAGTTTAAGAAAAAACAGGGAAAGATTATTGAGGTGAATACAAAGAAAAAAATTGTTAGAATAGAAGGAATACAAAAAAAGAAAGCAGATGGATCAAATGCAGGTATTTCATTAAAACCTTCAAAATTACAGATAGTCGAACTGAATACTGACGACAAAAAAAGAATTAAAATGGAAAACAAAAAACAAAAACAAGAAGAGAACAAAGTCAAAGAGAAAGTAAATAAAACCAAAGAGGAAAAGGAATAAAATGACACATCTTACAAGGCAAAAAGTTCCAAAAAGCTGGTCACTTCCAAAGAAAGGAACAGCATATGTGGTAAATCCAAAATCTAATATTAATTTAGGTATCCCCATATTGGTTGCACTTAGAGATATATTAAAGTTCACACAAAATAGAAAAGAAACAAAGAAGGCAATTAATCAAAGATTTATAAAATTAAATGGGAAAGATGTAAGAGAAGAAAAAAATAGCTTGGTATTATTTGATGTGTTAACAATAGAACCAACAAAAAAGAATTATAGATTGACTTTAACTCCAAGAGGAAGATTTACCCTTGAGGAAATTGATGAAAAACATGCACATGAAAAAGTTTCAAAGGTTATTGGTAAGAAGATACTTAAGGGTAAGAAAACCCAACTAAACTTAATGGATGGAAGAAATATATTAACAGATTTAGAATGTAAGCTAAATGACTCTATAGTTGTAGAATTGAAAACAAACAAGGCCAAGAAATGTTTGAGCTTGCAAAAAGGTGCAAAAATAATTGTCTTTGGAGGTAAACACACAGGAAAGAGGGCAGAAGTGATGAATATAAATGAAAAAGAAAAAATCGTAGAAGCAAAAACAAAAGAAGAAACAATCAACGTATTAATTAAACAGGCATTAGTAGAAAATTAAAATGAAAAACAAAATGGATAATCCAATGAGAAAGATAAGAATTGAAAAAGTAGTATTAAGTGTTGGGGGAATTGGAGAAGAATTAGAAAAAGGATACAGACTTTTAGAAATGCTTACAAACAGAAAACCGGCTAAAATGCGGTCTACAAAAAGAATTCCCACTTTTGGCGTGCGTCCTAAATTAGAAATTGGGGCAGTGGTAACCATAAGAAAAAATCCTCAAGATGTGCTAAAAAGAATGTTATCTGCAATAGAGAATAAATTAAGAAAAAAACAAATCAGCGACAATAATTTTTCATTTGGAATTAAAGAATATATTGAAATCCCTGGGGTTGAATACCAAAGAGATATTGGTATAAGGGGGTTTGATGTAACTGTTGTGTTTAAAAGAGCTGGAAGAAGAGTTAAGTTAAGAAAAATTAAGATGGGAAAAGTATCAAGAAAACAAATAATCTCACCTGAGGAAATAATTAAATTTATGGAGGAGCAGTTTAAAACTGAATTTAAATAAAATGACATCAAGTGATTGGAAAAAAATACTTAAACAATTAAAAAGCAAACCAGAAATCATGCAAAAATTTCTGAAACATTGCAAACCAAAAGAAAGAAAAAATGGTATTGCAGCCAGAAAATGCGAAAGATGTGGAAGATTTGGGGCACATATTAAATCATATGGGTTGAATTTATGTAGACATTGTTTCAGAGAAGTAGCAGTAGAAATAGGTTTCAAAAAATATTCATAAAATGGCAAAAAAATTATATACCAAAATTGAAGTTGAAAAGCTTAAAAAAATAAAAGAACTTGCATTAGACGGACTTAGTGAAAAATTACATAGAATTGATGAGTATATTAATAATATATTTGAATATATACATAAATCACAGAATGAAGGTAGAAAAATCAGAAAGTTTAGAAATGATATAATTTCAAGAGTAGGTTATATAACAGTTGCATTTGCAGAATTTGAAGATCCTGAAGTGAAAAAGATGGTAAGATTAGAAGATAATTTTCCATATTTTTGTGATGGAAAAAGAGGACATCTATTAGATAATACCAAAGATAGTTATAAAATCTTAATAAAACAAATAGAAGAAATTGATAAAGATTTATTTTATGAAATAAAAAATGCTCAAAAGGAGTTAGGAAAATGAGCCACGATATTGTTGCAGATGCATTAAGTATAATGAAAAATGCAAAGAAAGCCAAGAAAGATAAGGTAAAAATAAGCAGAATTTCAGGTTTGCTTATTCAAGTACTTAAAATTATGAAGCAGAAAGAAGCTATTAATAGTTATAAAATAGATAGCAAGGGCAAAATAATAGAAATTAATCTGGGGGATTTCATTGAATGTAAGTCTATAAAACCAAGATTTACCGCAAAAATAAGCGAATTGGATAGATATATCCGAAGATATCTCCCTGCAAGAGGTATTGGCACAGTAATAATTTCTACAAATAAGGGGTTATTGACTCATGAAGAAGCATTAGAAGAAAATGTTGGAGGAAGTTTAATCGCATACTTTTACTGAAAATGAAACGAGATTTATCTAACAATATAGAAATTCCTGAAGAAGTACAAGTTTCTATAGTGGGCAATGGAATAAATATTAAAGGAAAATTTGGAGAAAACAAGAGGAAATTCAATACACAAAAATTGGAGATGAAAAAAGAAGGAAATTATATAATGATTGGAGCAAAAAAGGCAACAAAAAAAGAGAAAAAAATGATTAATACTATAACTGCACACATAAAAAATATGATTCATGGTGTTAAAGAAGGATTCGAATATAAATTAAAAATTTGTTTTAGCCATTTTCCAATTACAATTGATATTGATAAAGAAAAAAAACAAGCATTTGTAAAAAATTTCCTTGGGGAAAAAGTACCAAGAAAATTGAATTTGCTTGACGGCGCGGATATTGAAATAAATGGGCAGGATATAATTATTAAATCACATGATAAAGAAATAGCAGGACAAATGGCAGCTAATTTTGAAAAGGCAACTAGGATTCCCTTGAAAGACAGAAGAATTTTCCAGGACGGAATATTCATAACAAGCAAAGCAGGAGAAGCATTATAAAAATGGTCAAAAAAACTTTTTTGAGAAGAACATGGATGAGATTCTCCAAATTAGGAAGAAGGAGAAAGAAAAAGCAGAAGTGGAGAAGACCTACTGGTAGACATAATAAAATGAGGGATAAAAAGAGAGGGTATCCGATAGTTGTAAGTATCGGGTATAAACAAAAAAATCAAATAAGGGATCTTATTAACAAAAAAACACCTATAACAGTTTATAATCTAAATGATCTGAAAAAAGCAAATCAAAACAATGTAATAATAATTGGAAAAATAGGAGACAAAAAGAAGGCCAAACTGGTTGAAGAAATTAAAAAGAAGAATATTGAGATAGTAAACATGAATATTAATAAGTTTATGAAAAAAATAAAGAAAAAAACTAAAAATGAAAATCAAAATAAACAAGAAGCCAAGGAAAAAACAAAATGAAATTAGATAAAAAGAAAATGTTGGCCTCGAGAACGTTGGGCGTGGGAAAACAAAGAGTTCACTTTGTAGCTTCAAGAATAAATGAAATAAAGGATGCTATAACTAAACAGGATATAAGAGATTTAGTAAAAGAAGGAGCAATTGTAATAAAAGAAACAAAAGGAAGAAGAAAAATACAAAAAAGGGCGAAAAAAAGAGGAGCTGGGAAAGTACAATTAAAGGTTAATAAAAGAAAAAGAGAATATATTGTAATGACTAGAAAACTGAGAAAATATGTGGCAAACTTAAAAGAAAATGGGAGCATAAATAAAGAAGATTATGAAGATATAAGAAAAAAAATAAGAAATAGATTTTTTAAGAGTAAAGCAAATTTAAAAGAATACATTGGGGGTTTGGAAGAATAATATGAAAACACTGAAGAAAAGAAGGAAAGAAAATAGAACGGATTACCACAAGAGATTGAATCTTTTAAAGGGAGGCACACCAAGAGTGGTATTAAGAAAAACAAATAGATACTTAATTGCACAGTATGTTTCAAGTAAAGAAGCGCAAGATAAAGTAGAATTTGGAATAACCTCTAAAAAGCTTTTGAATTACGGTTGGCCAGAAGATATAAAAGGAAGTTTAAAATCAATAAGTGCAGCGTATTTAACAGGACTATTATTCGGTAAGCAGATTATTAAAAAGAGCAAAGAAAAATCACTGATAATAGACTTTGGTATGATGAGAAATCTTCATAAGACCAGAATATATGCTTTTTTAAAGGGGCTTGTTGACTCAGGAATCCATATAAAATATAAGAAAGATGTTTTCCCTTCAGAAGAAAGTATAAGTGGAAAACAAATGAAAAATGAGATAGATGTTGAAGCAATTAAATCTAATATACAAAATGAAAAATGAAAGAAAAAGAAAAAATAGAAGAAACAGAAGGACCGGGAATAATCCCTTTAGATGAAATAGAAGAAAAGCCCAGATTTGTGAGACAAAGTTTTGAAGAAAGGAAAAAACAGGAAGACAAAGAAAAACTTAAATCTTGGGTTCCAAAGACTAAATTGGGCCAAAAGGTTAAATCTGGGGAAATAAAAGATATAGATTACATTATTAATAATAAATTAAAAATTCTTGAACCAGAAATAGTAGATACATTACTAAATCTTCAGTCAGATTTATTACTAATCGGACAATCAAAAGGGAAATTTGGTGGAGGCAAAAGACGTGCTTGGCGCCAAACTCAAAGAAAAACCAAAGAAGGGAATATCCCAAAGTTCTCTGCCTTAGCAGTTGTTGGCGATGGAAAAGGCCACATAGGCGTGGGACTTGGAAAAGCTAAAGAGACACTTCCAGCAAGAGACAAAGCATTAAGAAAAGCTAAGTTGGGAATAATAAAAGTAAATAGGGCTTGTTCTAGTTTTGATTGTGCTTGTGGGGAACCACATACTGTTCCGTTTAAAGTAACTGGAAAATCTGCAAGTGTAAGGGTAACTCTAATTCCCGCACCTCAAGGAACGGGATTGGTAGTAGGGAATGAACTAAAGAAGATATTAACTTTAACAGGAATAAAGGATGTTTATAGCAAAAGTTTTGGGCAAAGACGAACAACATTTAATTTAATAAAAGCTGGCATAAATGCTTTGTTTGAGACTAATGCGAGTCGAGGAGAAAATAAAAAATGATAGTTATAATAAGAATAAAAGGTCAAACTGGTTTGAGAAAAGTTACTAATGAGACTTTAGACAGATTAAGAATAAAGAAAAAATATGCTTGCGTAGTTGTACAAGAAACTAAAGAAAATTTAGGTATGATCAATAAACTAACCAGTTTTATAGCTTATGGAAGAATAAACGAAGATGATCTAACAAAATTAATAGAGAAAAGAGGAATACAATTAGATAAGAGCAAGAAAATAGATGCGAGGAAAGTTGCAGAAGAAATAATTAAAGGAAAAAAACCAGCAGACTTAAATTTAAAATCCTTTTTTAGATTACATCCCCCAAGAAAAGGAATAAAGAGTAAGTTACATTATCCAAGAGGAGTTTTGGGAAATCATGGCGACAAAATAAATTTATTATTGAAGAGGATGTTATAAAATGAATAAACCAAAAACAATAGATGAATTAATAGAGAAAAATGCTCTATTTGCAATTATGCCCGGAGTAAAACTGGATGAACTTAAAGAGGGTTTAATAATAAATTATAAAGGACCAATGGAATTAATATTGGATAATGGTAGTTTAGATAAACATGGTGTTAAAACAATAAAAACTATAACAAGAGCTGATGAAAATCAAATTTGTATTTTTGAAAGATGGTATTGCCATTACAATGAAGAAACAGGACGTTTTCGATATTATCCAGAGATTAAAAGAATAACTAAAGGAGGAAGAGAGTTTGAAGATTATGATAAAAAATTAAAAAATGCTGGACTCTAAATAAAAAATAAAATGGCAATTCCAATAGAAAAACCCGAACTGGAACTTGGTGAAGAATACACAGTTGAGTTATTCCCCCGAACTGTTAGAAGACGAGCCAAATACCTTGGAAAGATTGATAAAAAACATATTTTTAATAGTAAAAACGGAGCAGAGAGATACTTATCTTTAGATGAACATTGGATGGTCAAAGATGGGGGGATTATAACATATAATTGTTTCTCAAGTGCACCTATACAA
>CAZOFF010000013.1:0-14893 GCA_964579165.1 Candidatus Woesearchaeota archaeon | reverse complement strand
TTTTGTTGTTTTAGCAAGCTTTTTAGTTATTTCTGTGATAGTAGTTTCAGCTTCTATGCTTATTCCTCTTAATGATAAGGCAAAAGAAAATAGCAAGGCTTCTGAAAATTCGCCAGTAATAGATGAGAGTTGGGATTTAGAAAGAGTTGATTTTATTCATTATATTAAGCCAGAAAGTCCAGGAAATCCAGGAAAAGCTGAAACATGCTATAAACTAATGGGTGTTAAGTGGAAATCGCTTCCGGTAAATTATGTAATTAATCCAAATAACGCAGATGGATTAAGTGAAAGTTTTGTGGTTTCTGCAATTTCAACATCAGCTGAAACGTGGGATGCATTTACATCAAGTGGGTTACTTAACGATGTTTATAGTATAGATTACACAGCAACTTATGGTGTGCAAAATTTTGTGAATGCAATTGACTTCGGCGATTATCCTGATGATAGAGTCATTGCAGTGACAAGTGTTTGGTATACCCCCAGAGGAAAACAAATTGTAGAGTTTGATTTAAGATTCAACACAAGATTTAGCTGGGGTGATGCTAATCCTGAAAAAATGGATTTGCAGAATATTGCAACACATGAACTTGGCCATGGTATAGGACTTGATGACATTTACAGCACAACATGTTCAGAAGTAACAATGTATGGCTATTCTAGTTATGGGGAAGTTCAAGGAAGAACACTTGAACAGCCAGATATAACCGGCTTACAGAAAATGTACGGAATTTAATTTTCTAAAATCAAAAAGTCCTTGAGTTCTAACGATTTAAAAGCCGTGGTTTGTTTATCAAGAATGTAACTTTAGAATATTCTTGAAGTTTGGATACTCAAGCAAGTTTCTTGACATAATAAAAACATCGTCGATAATTATAATTAATGATTGTTTTCTCTATTATCAATCTAAAAAATATCACGAGTGGAAATGAGCACAGAGTGTTCATGTTAGGTATGAACTTGACTTAACATCATCGCATAATTTATAACTCCTTATTCCCTGTTTCTTGAATGAATAATAAAAATACTGAATACAAATTCCTTTCACATACAGCTGATGTAAAATTCAGAGCTTATGGAACCACATTGAGTGAAATGTATAAAAATTCCATTTATGCTGTAACAAAAATCATATGCAAAGATAAAGTTAAGTCTCTTAAAAAAATTAAAGTTAAAGTTAAAGGACATGACAATGAAAGCTTGCTTTACAATTTAATAGAGGAAATAATATACCTGACAGAGGTTAAGAACTTTATTCCTTCTAAGATTGTTAAAATAAAAATTAATAAATCTAAATTTATCTTAGAAGCCGAAATTATAGGAGATAAGGCATCAAATTACGACATGGAAGTTCATATTAAAGCTCCGACATATAATGAGATGTATACTCAATATAACAAAAGATTAGATAAATGGGTTTGCCAAGTTGTGCTGGATGTTTAAATAGAATTATTCTTGATTAATAAATAAATAATTAATGACTCAAAAATTCTTTTAGATCAAAATCTCTCATATAAAGTATAATAAACCCAATAAGTATTGAAAGCAATGCACTTACAACATCTTGATTGGGAAATAAGTAAATGTCCGCGAGGTGCCATATTCCTCTCCACATAAGGACAAGTGCACTCCCAATAAGCAAAGCAGCAAAAATATGATGTTTATGCTCAAATTTTTTAACAAGATACTTATAATGCCTAACCACCTCCTTTATCATAAATGTAATTAGGCAACTTATTATTTAAATGTTATTTAAAAATTATATCTAAAGAATACCTTTATAACTTATTCTTGCTATTTTACTTTGTTGTAAGATGACAAAAATAAATATCAAAAAAATAAGCGAATTTATGTACGAGATACCAATAGAAAAAAAAGAAGGAATGAATGTTCCTGGCCTGATTATAGCTTCTGAAGAGTTAATGAAAGGTATAATGGAGGATGAAGAAGTTATAGAACAAGTTAAAAATGTTGCGAAGCTTCCGGGCATTATAGGAAAATCTATAGCCATGCAAGATGCACACAGAGGATATGGATTTTGCATAGGGGGAGTTGCTGCTTTTGACTTAGATAAAGGAATAATCAGCCCCGGAGGGGTAGGTTATGATATAGGATGCGGTGTGCGTTTACTTTCTACAGGATTAAGTAAACAAAATTTCTTAAAAAAAAGAGAACAAGTACTTTCTGAGATAAATAAAAAAGTTCCTTCTGGCTTGGGAAAAGGAGGAACAATAAAACTTAGTGATAAAGAGCTTAATGAAATTTTAGAAAAAGGAGTAAAATGGGCTGTAGAAAATAATTATGCTTTTAAAGAAGACCTTGGCAGAATTGAAGACAATGGATGCATAGAAGGAGCAGATGCAAGTAAGATATCTATGAGGGCAAAAGCAAGAGGAAGAAGTCAAATAGGCACTCTTGGAAGTGGAAATCATTTTTTAGACATCCAATATGTTGAGGAAATTTATGATAAAAAAATAGCTGAGGTGTTTGGTTTGAAAAAAGATGAAATAGTTATTATGATACACACTGGCTCTAGAGGATTAGGACACCAGACAGCTTCTGATTATATAAGGGTAATGGAAAAGAAACAAGATATAAATAAGTTACCAGATAGGGAGCTTATTTATGCACCATTAAAAAGTCAAGAAGCAGAAGATTACAAAAAAGCCATGGCAGCGGCGGCTAACTTTGCTTTTGTTAACAGACAAATAATAACCAACAATGTAAGACAAGCGTTCTCAAAGGATTTCCCTCAAGCAAAGGTAGATGTTGTTTATGATATAGCTCATAATATAGCTAAATTTGAAAAACACTCTGTGAATGGAAAAGAAAAAGAAGTTTGCGTGCATAGAAAGGGAGCAACGAGAAGTTTTGGACCTGGAAGAAAAGAAATTCCATTAAAGTACAGAAAATATGGAACTCCTATTTTTATTCCTGGAAGCATGGGAACCGCATCATATGTTCTCGTGGGAACTAAAAAGGCAGAAGAAATCTCTTTTGGCTCAACAGCTCATGGTTCTGGGAGGGTTTTGTCAAGAAAAAAAGCTAAAGAAATACTTTCTATTGAAAATTTGAATAAAAACATGAAAGAAAAAAACATAGTTCTTAAAGCAGAATCGAGCAGGGGAACACTTGAAGAAGCCCCTGAAGTGTATAAAGATGTTGATGAGGTTGTAAGAGTAAGCCATGAGATAGGAATAGGAAAAAAGATTGCAAAGCTTATTCCCTTAGCAGTTTTAATAGGGAATTAGAACAATATTTATAAAATAGGTTTTCTTATTTAGTATAGTTAAAAAATGAAAAAAGAAGGGGGATTTTTTATTGTATTTGTAATCTGTATAATCAATATAAACATCTTAATTGTTGGTGGGCAAACGGTTGAAAAATGTTTTATTGGAAATGGGCAAGAGGTTATGGATTTAGCTAATTCAAATAATCTTGATGCTAAAAAATTGATTTTAGCAACAACTAGCAATGAAGGAAATAGCCATATAAGCTTATTTGATAGAAATCTGAATATAGATGTTAATCAAAATTATCTTTATTGCAATTTTCCGGGGATAAATACATGCAATGACAACAAAGTTTTAGGGATTTCTCAAACAATAAATGCTCATGTAGAATCTCCAGGAAATAATAATTATGCAGATATTTTATGTTTCGCAGACTTAGAATGTGTTGTAGGAGCTGAAAACACCTGCACAAATGAACGCCCTATTCAATTAGTATCCTTAAGCGATTTAACAAATGCACATATATCTGAATTTGGGAGCTATGATTATAATATTTGTTGCAAACATAAAACACAAGTCCCACCACCTACAAAGAACATCTATTGGGCCAATACAGATTTTAATTTAACCCAAGCTATTATTGTTGTTGAGAAAACAAATGTTTACATGGTTTTTACTCCGAATTTAAATCAAGGCGATATTGCTAATTATGAGATTTATGAAAGAGATATTTTAACATCTAATGATTTTATTGCAAAAGGTTCTTACATCTATACTGCAGAAGATGAAACGAGAGGTTATGCATTAAAAACATGGGCAACTTTTCATCAGTATGATGATCCTGGGGCATCTTCGGAATATTTTTTTAAAGTTAAGTACACTAAAAATAATAATTTAATTGAACTTATATCCGATGATTTAATAGTCAATCAAGCATTATTAATTTCGAGAACCTGTGAATCTGGAATAGATTATTCGAGATGGGTTGACAGCGTAGGAACAGTAGAAGAAGTAACCAATGAAGCAAAAAACTGCCTGGATGTAAATGCGAATCCAAGCTATTGCTGCCCTACAGAGCAAGTATGCAATATTGAAACAAGAATTTGTGAAAAACCCAGTAGCGAGATAAATAGTTGTGAAGATTATAATAATGTAGATGAAAATTACAATGCATGGGCGGGTTCAAAACAAAAAACATGCGAAAATGATCCAGAAAATATAGTAGACATTAGTGTTTCTCTTTTAAGAAGCGATGGAAAAAATTGTTTGCCTGGAAATGAAATTGTGGAAGAAAATCCTTTAACCTTTTTATCTGATTGTGCTTGCACTTGGAGATTAAACAATAGTGGAACTTGCGAAACAACTTACAATGAGAACACAGAAAATACCCAAGGAATAATTCATAAAGGCCTTTGCAGAATAATCAGCAGTGAAAAAAGCGAATGCATTGAGGGAAATATAGAGTATAAATGGAATTCCGAATGGTTTTGGATTGAAGATGAAGATAATCCTTCATATGGTTCATTATCAGACATTCCTGGTGGTGAAAACTCGGCAGATTACACTTGTGTCGGAACAGGGCAAACTAAATGCTATTTTGACCCAATAAAAAACAATGGAAAAAGATTATCTGAGAGTTGCTTGCCAGGAATTAAAAAAATTCCTTGTGTCGGAATGGCAAAGCTGCCATTTTTTGATAACTTTAATCTTTTGATAACTGCAATATTGATTGTATTGGGATATTTAACCTTAATAAAGAGGATGAGATGAAAAAAATTTTTAAGATGAAAAAAATATCTAATCAAATTGTTTTCTATTTGGGGGTTTTATCTATATTTTTAATATCCTTAAATGCCGTTTCTGCAGAATATATTTTATCAAATTATGGATTAGATGATTATTATGCACAATCTAGTAATATTAAAGGATGGTTGAACATAAGTTTTAATAACGAACCTTCAAATTCTGTAATTAAATTAAATGATGAAGAAGAGATTAGACTGTTAGACCTCATTAAATTAAACCCCAAGTATAATTATAACTGTGACCCTTTAAGCTGTAAAATAAAATTTACCGCAAGTAATGCAGAAACATTAAAAGTCTTCAATTTAAATGCTGGCCAGTCTAAAGCATATGGTTTGTTCTTTCAAGGAGATGTTGATTCCATAGGAGAAATCTCCTTATCTATAAACAGCGACGTTACTAGTTCATGCATTAATCCTTTAAACATAGACTTTTTTGATGATGGTATTTCAGAAATTGTTTCTAAAAATGTTTCAAATGAACTTTGTAATGCAAATAAAATAGATGGATGCTTTGAAAGCGCAACTCAAGAATATAGTATAGGGACAAAGCCTTATTGTCAAAAAATCTCCTTGCCAGAAGCCCCAGGATTAAGGGTAGGAGCATGGGTAAAAGAAGCACAGGCGGGTTCAAAAAAGATAATAATTGAATTATTCAAAGAAGATGGGACAAATATAAACGCAAAATGTGAATTAACAAAACCATCTACAGCCGGAGAAGAGGTAAACTGCGATATAAATAAAGGAGTTTCATCCGGAGCTTATTATCTTTGTATTTATTCTCAAGAAGTGGGAAATGGAGACTATAGAATACAAGGAAATCCAAATCAGGAAGATTTATGCGGATTTTTTGGTTATCCAAGCTCCTCTCAAATAAGCGTAAATAGCTATAACATATTTGCACAAACAAAGCAATATGGGAATTTTGGGACAGTGGAAATACAAAATATCCTTTCAAATCAAGAAAGCTTGTCTATAAAATCTAATAACTATATAAATAATGTTTACGGTAATGATTGTGCACATGGATGCGTGATTCCAATAAGATTCACGTCAAAAAAGAACCAAACTATTACTCTCTCAAATTTAAATGCTAAGGTTTCTTATTCTACTGGGTTAACTACTATTAATAAGTTTTATGACATCACTGAGAGCCCTGCTTTAATTAGTTCTGAAGCTCAAAAGTTATTTTTGGATAACTCTAATTTAACAGTGAGTAACACATTAGGAAATCAGACTATTGAATTAAAGTTAAATGAACAATCGCTATTAACAAAAAATATACAAATAGAACAAGTTGCAACAATTAATCTACTAACCCCATCGATATTTATTGCTGGAAACCCAACAAGTATTAAATCTTACATAACTCTGGGGAAATACAACATAACTTCCTATACATGGGAAATGGGAAACGGAGATAAAATAACTAATAAACAAAGTGAAATAATATACTCCTACAACTCTACTGGAAATTATCAAATTACATTAACTTTGCAGGACGCAGGAAATTTTAAATCATCAAGGACATTTAACATTTTAGTACAATCTGCTAGAGAAGCTGCAAATGAGACATTAATCTCTAAGCTCCAAGATTTGGAGGATATCAAATCATCTATCAATGACTATGATGAATTCACAAAAAGTTTACTTGAAAATGAGCTGAATATAGTTGAATTGGAAGATAAGCTCAAGAATTTACAAAGAGAATATTCTGTTGCTTCAATTAATGATGAAACAAAATTTTCAGATATAATGCAAGAATTAAATGCTTTAGAAATACCTTCGTCAATTATAACCACACAAAATACACAGCCATTAGAATTTTATTTCTCTGAAGACGCAATAGACTTAGAAATTGTTTCACAGGTGGCTGGTGGAAAGTATGAAGGGTTTGAAGAGGAATATATTAATGGAATCTATTTATGGAACCAAGAAAACAGTCAGTTAAAAATCTCAACCAAAGAAGTTTCAGCAATTTACAACTTAGAAATTTTGCCCATAGTAAAAATATTTGATTTACAAATTCAATTAGATGAAGAGTTTGAGTATGATGTTTATTTATTTATCGAACAATTAGAAAATTTAAAGTTCAAAGAGAGTTATAAGGAGAAAGTTAAGGCAAGTTATAATTATCTCCCCTTAACCAAAAAGGAAAATTCAATAACCTTCTCAACAACTGAAGAAATAGAATTTGTTGACCTACCGGTGTTTGTTTCTCCAGGATTTGGGAAATTAGGTGTTACTACCCCAAAACTCCCCATAATAAAAGAATTTCCATTAAAAACATTCTTTATTGTACTGGGAATTATAATAATGGGGGGAATCGTGGGTTATTTTGCCTTACATTACTGGTATAAGTCTAAATATGAGGGTTATTTGTTCAGAAATAAAAGAGATCTATACAATATCTTGCAATACATACATTATGGCAAAAGAAATGGGTTAAAAGATGCGGAGTTAGAAAATAGACTCAAAAATACTGGCTGGAAAAAAGAGCAAATAAATTATGCTATAAAAAAGTATAAGGGTGAAAATACAGGCATTCCAAAACTAAGACTTGGGGAATTAGGGGGGTTATTTAAGAAAAAAGCCAATTTTAGCAAATCAAAAAGTCCTTGAGTTTTACCACGGTTTAAAAGCCGTGGTTTGTTTGGGACTCATCAAAGTTCTATGAACTTTGAATGCCATCAAGAATATAAAACTGAAATATTCTTGAGGTTTGGATGCTCTGTCAAGAATCTTGACATAATAAAAAACATAATTAAAATAAGTGATAAAACATAGAAAACTTTAATAAACAAATCACATAAAGACTAATATGGTTATAAAAGTATTTACAAATTTTTTTAAGAGAATCTTCTCAAACATGTTTCAGAATAAGAACAACATTAAACTGGGATTTTATGGGCCGCCTAATGCGGGAAAAACAAGCTTGGCTAATAGAATTTGCAAGGATTTTACAGGAGAGGATATGGGCAGTGTAAGCAATGTCCCACACGAAACAAGACACGTGCAATTTAAAGAAAAAGTAGAGATTAAGTATAAGGGAAAAACCATGACGTTTAAGATGATAGATACTCCTGGGATAGCTACCAAGATAGATTATGAAGATTTTTTAAAATTTAAATTAAACAAAAAAGATGCCAAAAAAAGAGCCAAAGAAGCTACTCAAGGAGTTGTTGAAAGTATTAAATGGCTGGACGATATGGATGTTGTTGTTGTAGTTATAGATTCAACAGAAAACCCATATAATCAAGTTAATATAACTATTATAGGCAATCTTGTTGCAAGAAAAATACCTGTTCTAATTGTAGCAAATAAAATTGATAAAAAGAAAGCAGATGTTAAGAAAATAGAGGCGGCTTTTCCAGAATATGACGTTGTGGGAATAAGCGCGAAAAATGGGACAAATCTAGAAGAGTTTTATGAATCTATTTTCAAATTGTCAAAAAAAGTTTAAAAACTAAAAAATATTACATCAAATAGAATATGGATAATAAAAGGGGGAAGAAAGGGTTTGGAAAGATAAAGGGATTTTCAATTCAATTTATTCCATTCTCAGAAATAAGAAATTTAGATAGTAATGAAAGAATAAAAAGAATACTTAATATTATATTGGGAAATAATATATTAATTCTGCAGGGAAAATTAAAACCAGATGAAGAAGCGAGATTGATTGGGGATACTATGGCCATGATAGGACATTTAAAAAATTTTAAGGGAATAGAACTGGCAGTTATCTCAGGAAATGGCGATTCACAAAGTTTGTACAACAAGTTTAAACATGGGCTGGCTTCTGCTTTGACCGGTGGGAATATAAATGCAATTACAATAATAGGGCCTGCAACTATTGTTAAAGAGATGAAAAGAAATCCAAAAAAAATAGAACTACTTTTGAGCACTTAATACTAAAATCAAAACTTATCCTAAAGTATACTTTATTTAATAATTTGCAATGGATAACAGATAATTTAACATAGATATTAAAAATCGGCTGTGGTATAAAGTATAAAATGGTATTCTAATGTTATCTTTTTATTGGTTTAATATGGTATGTACAATGTTAGTTAGGGTTAGTAGTTGTTTCTTTGATTATCCATCCAAAAATAAATTTAAAAAATTTGATTTAACATCTCAGAAAAGATTATATAGTCCACTAATTTTTAATGATCATGCCACATCAATGTGTGAGATGCTCTAGAATTATTCCTGCAGCAAGCAAAGAGATACTTGAAGGATGTGAAGAGTGCGGGGGGCATTTTTTCTTTTTTATAAGGGAGGACCAATTAAGGAGAATACAAGAAACTCCATTAGATATCCCAGAACAAGAAAAAGAAAAGATTGAACAGGATATAAGAGAAATAGCTGGAATAACGCATGAAGATGAACCAGTAATATTAGATTTGGAATCTGTAAGAGCAGTTGGGGAAGGAAAGTTTGAAATAGACATTGTCAACTTGTTTAACAAGAGGCGCCCACTAATCTACAAGTTGGAAGAGGGCAAATATATTATAGATTTAGCTTCTACGCTTGGAAGGGATACAAGAGAATTGAAAGAAATAAGAAACCCAGACAAATTCTAATAAAAATAGCAAAAGAAAAAAATAAAAAGAGCTTTTCTTTAGTTATTATATGAATGCAAAATTAATGACTTCTTTGTTCAAAAATATCTTGCAAAAGATAGATCCAACTAGAGATTTGAAAGAAATTGAACCATTAATGGTAAGTTTTATTTCTAAATTAAAAAAAGAACTAATTAATCAAAAAGTAAAAGCGGATGTATTTATCGGTGGCAGTTTTGCCAAGAGAACAATGATAAAAAAGGAATTATATGACGTAGATGTATTTCTGAGGTTTAATAAAAAATACAACCAATTAGATATATCTAACATGACAGAAAAAATATTAAAAAAATCTCTAAAAGATAATAAAAAGATAAAAAGAATTCATGGTTCAAGAGATTATTTTCAGATTGATTTTAGAAATGAAGAAAGAAATCTGAATTTTTACGCTGAGATTATCCCTGTAATCAAAATATCCAAGACAAAGGATGCACTTAACATAACTGACTTATCCCTTTCTCATGTGACCTATATAAAGAAAAAACTAAAGAATAAAAAATTGATTGATGAAATACGATTAGCTAAAGCTTTTTGCTATGCCAATAAATGCTATGGTGCCGAATCTTATATAAATGGTTTTTCAGGATATTCCCTGGAGTTGTTAATATTATATTATAAAAGTTTCTTAAAATTTGTAAAAGAAATGTCTAAATACGATTCAAAAAAAGGAAAAATAATAATTGATAGTGAAAAGCTGTATAAAAATAAAAAAGATATTTTGATAGACTTGAATCAGTCTAAAACCAATTCTCCGATTATTTTAATAGACCCAACATACAAACAAAGAAACGCTTTAGCAGCATTGAATAAAGAAACTTTTGATAGATTTGTCTTAACTTGCAAGGCATTTATGAGAAATCCTAAAATTTCTTTTTTTGAGCTTGAGAAAACAGATTTAAAAAGAATAAAAGAAAATTCCACAAAAAATAAGCTGGATTTTTTGCTATTAGAAGCAAAAACTAACAAACAAGAAGGAGATATTGCAGGAAGCAAGTTATTCAAATTCTATTGTTTTTTAATTAAAGAAATTCAAAAATATTTTATCTTAAAAGATAAGGGATTTAATTATAATGACCAAAAATCCGCTAGATATTATTTTGTTGCCATTGCAAAAAAAGAAATTGTTATGCCCGGTCCATTAATTAGCCTGAAAGAACATGCAGAAGCATTTGAGAAAGCGCATCCAAATTATTCTATTAAAGATGGGAGATTAAGATACAGAGAAAAAGTCGGCTTCAACTTAAAGGAATTCATAAGCAAATGGAAATTGAACAATTTAAAAAAGATAAAAGATATGTATATAGAAGAAATCAAAGTAATGAATTAGGATTAACTAAAAGTTCAAATTTATAAAAGATTAAGCATTAAAACCAATTATTCTTTCTATCTTTTCTCTAATTTCTCTTGGAATTTGTTTTAAATGAATAGAATTATTTGACTTATCAAGCCAAATTTCAGATTTTCCACAAGGATCTATGTAAATAACATTAATTAATCCCGGATTACCATCAACTTTTCTTGGGCCCCCGCCGCAATAAATACCCGAATCAATTGTGAAATTGGCAACTGTTCTAAGCATTTCGGGATTATTGACAAAATAACCAAAATCAAAGCCTTCTAGGACTGACATTTTAGTTTAAAGCAGAATCCTCCCACATTCCGGCCGCTTTAAGCATTAGCATTGCTTTATTATAGTCTTCTCTCGTTTCATCTGAATCTGATTCATAAATATCCAAACGCCCAGAATAATTATTAATTGCAATAGAACCATCTGGTAAAAACCTTAGTTTTTTTGGCAAATCGGCTTGAACTTCTATTATGGGTGTTCTTAAAAAAAATTTTTGTTTAATAAAGCAGGCATGCCCATTGCCATCAATCTCTTGATAGACTCTTTTTTCTGGCTCTTCACATTTATCTATATGGAATTTAACAACTGAACCGAGTTTTAAACAAGAAAATTCCCGTTCATTTCTAACCTCGATGGTTTTTTCAATCCCCATTTTATTTTACTCCGATAGCTCTTTCAAACAAACCAGCAAAAGCTTGTGAAAAAAATTCTGAATTAAGCCATATAGCTATATCTTCTGTATTAGGATTATTGGATGTATAGAATAAGATTTCTTTTTTGTCAATAATAAAAAACTTAGCTTCTAAATCTATTTTGTTTATCTTTATATTAAATTTATTACTTAGCTGGCTTATTAAAGTTTCATCACCAGTTAATGCCATTTTTATTTTTATATCTGCTTTCTTTAGTCTCATAAATGTATTTTCAAATAATTTAAATTTAGTGATTATATCCTTAACATTTGTGCAGATTATTACTTCCTCTTTAGCATTTTGCAATATTTCCCTTAAATGATTGGAAATATTTGTTTTTCCTTTTAATGAAGCTGAAACTTCTTCTGTTCTTACCGGTATTATGCCCTCCCTATACAACTGTTCTATGCCCTCAAATTCTTTGGAATCTCTTATATTAGATAAATTCTTTACCCTTTCTTCCGCATCAGACATTACATTATTTTTTAATTTTTCTAATATTGCTTTTGGTTTAACAACAAGATATTTTATTGGTTTTCCTATCTTTACTATTGCAAATCCCCTTTTTTCAAGAGTTTCAAGAACATCATAAGTTCTTGATCGAGGAACTCCAGATATTTCTGCAACTTCTCCTGCAGAAGCTATTCCTTTAGATAACAATGCGAGCCATACCTTAGTTTCATAAATATTCAAATCAAAGTAATCCTTTATCTTGCTTATTATTTCTTTTTTTACTATCATTTTTTATTATTGTCTATCTTGTCTAGCAATAGAATAACCTCCGTGTGTTATTTCGGCTCCAACCTTTAGGGAATCAAAAACACCATCAACAAACAATAAATGTTCTCTGCCAAAAGTAAAATCAAGAACAACATTTCTAACTCCGTCTACGTTAGAAACATCTTTAACTAACTGACTTGTATCTACACTGCCATTGAGTGCTTTTAATACATATCTTATCATGAGAAACTCAAATATCTTGCCTTTATAAATCTTATGTTTTTGTTACCTTTACTTAGTAAGAACACAACAAAAACTTTATAAACTACTGGATATGAGTAAAAATATGGGAAACGAAGATATTGGAAGTAGTGTAAAACCCCCAAGAAGAATTGGCATGGTTGAAAGATATAAAGGAGATTATGTAATATTGGGAAATGAAAGGGGAGCTTCTTTTGCAGGATTGGTACATAATGTTAATAATGGACATGTAGAATTATTGCCATATACCTGGACAGAATATTCTATAAATGGGATAAGATGTGTAATAAAAGAAGATGGACTACCATTAAGTTTAGCAATAGATACAATAGTTTCTGTGATCCCATCAACTAGAAAAGATTTGGAAGGATATTGTGATTATCAAACGGGAGTGGAAACTATTAATTTTTTAAGATTGCAAAAAGAAAAGATACAGTTGATGATTGACGCAGCAAAAGTTTCAGTTCAGAACAATAAATTATAAGCTAATAACCCGGCAAAAATTCCTAATGTTATGAACGGCATTGCGGGATAAAACTTCTTCTTTTCAGATAATAATAACAGGGAAATTAATCCTAAGGTCGCTCCAATAATCACAAACAAGGAAGCAATTGGCAAGAGTCCTATGCTTAAAGTCTTAAATCCAACTGTTTTTAATAAAACTCCTGCTGCAATTAATGGGAATATAACATCCCCTCCGCCCAAGATAGCAAAATTGATTTTTATTTTATTACCTTTAATCTTTTCTTTAGACTTTTTTGTCTTAGCTTGCTTTATTCTTTGCCTTATTAATCTTATTTGATTTCTTGTTTTCTTATCCATGCTTGGAATCAAGAATCCAGAAAATATATTCAGCTTATCCATTTGAAATTTGGCCATCTTCTGCATTATTCCAGAATGCCAAACAGCCCACATATCGTATATAGAGATAAGTATCAATAATAAAACTAATGTCCATAGATTAAGCAATGGAACAAACACAGTAGCAATTCCCGGGTAGATAAATAATTCTGTAAGATTATGCACATAAAAATTTGGCCTATAAATCTTAATAAATGCTAATGGAATAGAAACTAAAGTTGATATGAAAACGGAATAACCTAAGCTTGGAAAGATGCTTGGAATTATTGCATTTAATGCAATTCCTAATGCAATTGCAACTACAATGAAAAACCATAATTTCAAAAAGAAAACAGCATTAAATTTTGAGAGCAAGAATATCAAAGATATTGCTATGATAAAGGCTATTATAATGGAAATTAAAACTTGATTAAATTCTCTTGGCTCTTTAATCTCCGGAGGTTCTACTCCATAGGGCAAATCAGGAGCACTAATATTTGTAACTTGAGCATCGATTATTTTAACGGGAGAATAATAATTAACAATAAACAATCCGATAAATTGAGTAATAATAAACATAGAAAGAATTATTATTGTTATCTTAAGATTATGTTTCATTTTCTCTTTTTTGTTATTAGTTAAACATTTATAATAATGAAAATTGGTTTATAAAATTACCCCATAGTTAAGCTTTTAATTTAAACTTAGATTTAATTACTAAAAAGTTTATTTTGCAAATATGCTCCAGATAAATAAGATTAACCCCGCTAAAAGAAATAAAAAAGCAACACTATAACCGACTTCTTGATTTGTGAATAAATAGATAAACAAAGAAATGAGTAGAGCAATAAATCCTACAGTGGATAATACCCCTGCAAGTTTCATTTTAGTCATCTTCCATAACTTAATTTACTTCAATCTCAGGCCTTCAAGATTTCGAGGAACATTTGTTTCAACTCTATTTAACTTGTATAGTGCTGATGCAAGATCAAGACTCTTTGAAATTTCACCATGATTGATGATTATTCTTTTTGGTTTTGGTCTCATATTCCTTATGAATGCAAGTAATTCGTTTCTCCCAGAGTGAGGAGACAGACCATTTAATAGTTCAACTTTTAATTTAACTTCTATTCTTTTTCCACCATATTCATCACCTAATGAAATAAATTTTTCACCTTCTTGTAATTGTCTTCCAATAGACCCTGGACCTTGATAACAACTTAAAATGACAAGGTTTTTAGGATTGTCGGCAAAAGCTTTGAGATACTCTAAAGAAGCTCCACCAGCCAACATTCCTGATGTAGCAATAACAATACAAGGGCCTCCTTCAATAACTTCTTTTCTTTCTTGAGGTGACCCAACTCTAGAGAATATT
>CAZOFF010000012.1:0-15728 GCA_964579165.1 Candidatus Woesearchaeota archaeon | reverse complement strand
GTTTAACATCTTAACTGATTTTATATCTTCCAAATTTTGGATATTGATTTTAGTGTTTTTATTTTTAGTGTTTTTATTCTTATCCTATATAAAAATTCAGAAACTTAAGGCTCAAAGAGTAAGCAAAATTGTTAAGTTATCGTTTCAAAGAAAAAGTGGGAAAGGTTTTACAGATTTAGATGCTTTTTATGATCTTTTGGTTAAGGAAAAGAGCATTAATATCCCAAGTATTGCTAGAACATTTAAAATTGATAAGGATTTGGCTTTGGAATGGAGCAAGATTTTTGAAGATTTAGACCTGGCTGCAATCGAATATCCCACTTTTTCAGATCCAATTGTAAATATTGTTGAGGACAATAAAGATAAAGATAATGAAGAAGCAAATGAAAAACAAAAAGAAACAAATGAAAAAAAATCTAAAGAAAAACCTGGAGAAAAACCCGAAAATAGAAGAACAAAACAAGAAAAGAAGCGGCAACAAAAAGGAAAGTTTAGAAATAAAAAAATTAGCGGAAAAAGACGACAAAGGAAATAAATTTCAGACTTTTACAGATAAGGTTAAATTCAGCAAATCACCAATTGAAAATTCTAATACTTTAAACAAGAAAAGTAACCCAAATAACAAAAATAAATACGTTAACAAGATTATCTTCAAGAATAAAAATAAAATTACAAATAAAACTTTGATTAATGAGGATAAACAAGTTATTGATAAGTACGAGCTTGAAGTGGATGATGTCAATGTAATTGTTAAGATTGAATTGTCTGAAATTGGAAAAACTTACAACCTCCTTCTTCCACAAGTTGGTTTTGGGACATCTGCCTTGCTAGAACAGCTTAGAAAGGAGTTAATCTCAACGACAACAATTGGTGCAGTAGAGATTGCAGAACTTAAATTAATTAATAAAATAAAAAAAGAATTTTCGCAAAAAGCATCGGAATTATTGTCAGAAAAAGTTCCGGATATTTCTCAGGATTCCAAAAAGTTTTTGACTGGGATGTTATTGCAAGATATGTTAGGTTTGGGGCAAATTGAATTTTTAATAGCAGATCCTTATCTTGAAGAGTTGGTTATTGCAAATAGCAAAGAGCCTGTTAGGGTTTATCATAAAAAATATGGTTGGCTTCAAACGAATGTGATGATAAAAAGGGAAGAAGACATATTAAATTATTCAAATATTATTGCAAGAAGAGTTGGAAGACAAGTAAATATTCTTTCTCCATTGCTTGATGCTCACATGGTTACAGGAGACAGAGCTAATGCTGTTCTTTATCCAATTTCTACTAAAGGGAATACTATTACGATTAGGAAATTCTCAAGGGATCCATGGACTATTGTGGATCTTATAATAAATAACACTGTTAGCATAGATATTGTAACTCTTTTGTGGTTGGCTGTTGAGTTTGAGATGAATATTCTCATTTCGGGTGGTACGGCTTCGGGGAAAACTGTTTTTCTTAATTCATTGATGCCATTTATCCCCCCTAACCAAAGGGTAATTAGTATTGAAGATACAAGAGAATTAATGCTTCCTGAATTCTTGTATTGGTGTCCATTAGCAACAAGAACTGCAAATCCTGAAGGGAAAGGGGAAGTAAGTATGTTAGACCTTTTAGTTAATAGTCTTAGAATGAGGCCAGATAGAATTGTTTTAGGAGAAATGAGAAGACAAAAAGAAGCTGAAGTTTTGTTTGAAGCTATGCACACAGGGCATAGTGTTTATGCTACAGTCCATGCTGATACTGCTTCAGAAACGATTTCCAGATTAACTCATCCCCCATTAAGTGTTCCTCCGAGCATGTTAAAGATAGTTAATCTTAACGTAGTAATGTTTAGGGATAGGAGAAAGGGATCAAGAAGAGTTTTTCAAGTTGCAGAATTTATTGCAGGAAATGACAAAGTTTCTCCAAATATATTATTTAGATTTTCTCCAGAAAGGGATAAAATCATAGGGCATAATGAAAGTCTTGTTTTTTTGGAAGAGCTGGGTCGACATACTGCAATGTCAAGATTTGAAATAGAAAAGGATATGCAATACAAAAAATCTATCCTACAATGGCTAATAAAAAATAAGTTAAGAAGCTTTGAACAGCTTGGAAGAGTGATGAACCTTTATTATACTAATCCAGACGAGCTTTCTAGGATAATTAAAAAAAATGATGTGAGTAAGATTTTGTAATTATGGTGGATCGTAAAAAAGTTCAGGATGAATTTAAATTTAGAATACCTTTTACAACAGGAAATTTAGACATTTTAAAGAAGAAATCATTAAAATTTTCCAAGCTTTTTCAAGGAATAAAAAATAAAAAACTTAAAGAATTTCTCATAAGTGCGGATGTCGAGCTAAGCACTCAAGAATATTTGAGCATAGTAACCAGAACAGTTGGAATCTCTTTTATCTTCTTTTTTTTATTTGGCATCTTGTTATCAATGATTGTAAAAGTTAGTTTTTTTATTGGAATTTTTATAGCTTTACTTTTCTCCTGTTTCATTTTTGCTGTTCAATTTAATTACCCCCGAATTTATTCTTTCAGAAAATCGAAAAATCTGGAAAAGAATCTAATCCCCGCTCTGCAGGATATGATTGTTCAACTTGAATCTGGAATACCTATGTTTCAGATTTTATCCAATATATCCAATTCAGAATATGGTATGGTTAGTAAAGAGTTTAGGAAAGTAGTGAGGCAACTTAATACCGGCATGCCCCAAGTTCTTGCATTAGAAGGTTTAATAAAAAAAACTGGTTCAGATTATTTTAAAAGAGTCTTATGGCAGATAAGCAATGGATTAAGATCGGGAAGTGATATGATAGTTGTTATAAAAGATGGCATAGATTCGCTTAATAAAGAGCAGGCAATTCAAATACAAAACTATGGAGGAAAATTAAATCCGTTAGTGATGTTTTATATGCTCATTACAGTAATAGTCCCTTCATTAGGAATAACGTTTTTGATAATAATCTCTTCAATGCTGGGACTTTCAGCCACCCTTATAAAACTTGTTTTTATCTCGGTATTTGTGTTCATAGTTATTATTCAAATATTATTTTTAGGTTTAGTCAAAACTAGGAGGCCAAGTTTATTATGAAACTATCTTTGCTTATCCCAGAGAAAATGAGAAAAGTTTATTTTGATAATATTAAAGTGGCGAATATAGGAATTCATCCAGAAGATTATCTTTCAAGAAGTTTAATCTACGGATTTTGGATATCTGCATTTCTTGGCATAATATTATTTTTATTGAATGTTAATTTCTTTCTTGTTTTTATCATCTCTTTTTTATTGTTTCAAATAATAGCATATTACCGGGTTTCTTTGAAAGCATCTGCCCAAATAAGGAAAATGGAAGAGGTTTTTCCAGACCTTATTCAATTAATGGCAAGCAATTTAAGAGTTGGTATGACTATTGATAGAGCTTTTTTATTTTCTGCTCGTCCAGAATTTGAACCATTAGATAAAGAGGTTCTTTTAACGGGAAAAGAAATAGCAACAGGAAAAGAGATAGTAAGAGCATTTAATGATTTATCCAAGCGAATTAATTCCGAAAAAATTGGAAAGATAATCTCTTTGATAATCTCTGGCTTAAAGGCGGGAGGCAATATATCAACTCTTTTAGAGACTGCGGGGCAAAATATGAGAGAGAAAGAATACTTGGAAAAAAGGGCAGCCTCCAATGTTTTAATGTATGTAATCTTTATATTTATTGCAGTTGGAATTGGCGCACCTTTCCTTTTTGCTCTGTCCTCTATACTCGTCGAAATAATTATTGGGCTTACATCTAAATTGTCTGTCACTTCATCCGCACAAACTAGTTTGCCATTTACTTTTACAAATGTGGGTCTTTCAATAAATTTTGTAATTTATTTTGCCTTAGTATTCTTAGTAACAATAGATGTTATCTCCAGTTTATTGATAGGATTGGTTAATAAGGGCAGCGAGAAATATGGATTGCGTTATGCTCTTCCCTTAATAATAACCTCGCTAAGCATGTTCTTTTTGATAAGGTTGTTTTTATACAATTTTATATCAAGTAGTTTTGATATTCTCTCATAAAGTTTATATAGATGATTGTTTTTTTATAAAATATGAGAAAGAATAAACAAAATAAAGATAAAAAAACTCAAAAGATAATAACAAAGAGAAAGCCGCAAGGGAAAATTGGGGTGAAAAAGAAGGTTAAAATAGATTATAGATTAAGGTCAATTATAAAAAAAAGGAGAGTGAGAACCAAGGTTAAGAGGATTTCCACCGGGATTCCGGGGTTGGATAATTTAACAAAAGGGGGTTTTGAAGAATTTTCTGTTAATATGGTGGTAGGGGATTCTGGTTCAGGAAAAACAATTTTTTCTATGCAATATTTAATGGAAGGATTAAAAAGAGGAGAAAAATGTATCTACATAACTTTTGAGGAGAAAAAGGATGAGTTTTATAGAAATATGAAAGAATTTGGATGGGATTTAGCAAGTTATGAGAAAAAAGGAAAATTATTTTTTCTTGAATACAGCCCGGAAAAAGTAAAGATGATGATTGAAGAAGGAGGAGGAGAAATTGAGTCAACAGTAATTAGACATAAAGTAACCCGACTTGTTATTGACAGTGTTACTTCTTTTGCATTACTTTTTGAAGGGGAATTAGAAAAAAGAGAAGCTGCATTATCTTTGTTTGATATAGTTAGAAGGTGGCAGTGTACTTCTCTTGTTACACTTCAAGAACCTCCGTTTGAAAGAGAAAATGGGGAATCAACTTCTTTGGAGTTTGAAGCGGATAGCATAATACTTTTATATTTTATTAGATTAAAAAATGAGCGTAAAAGACTTATAGAAGTTTTAAAAATGAGGGGAACAAATCATTCTACTAAAATTTATTTCTTTGACATTACTTCCAAAGCAATGAGGGTTACGCCAAGAATTTTTACTGGGAAAAAAGATTCTTTGGACGCCAAATAGAGCTATTTGTTAAGTCAAATTCTCAAGTTAACAAAGAGAATCTTCAAGTGATTTTGCACTCGTTTTCACTCACGATATTTTTTAGATTGATTTTCAGATTGATAATCAAAGAAACAACCATTAATCATAATTATCGACGATGTTTTCCGATTAGTTTACTTTTTATTGATTTGTGATAAAAGAGCAGTATATTTAAAATAGGTTTTTAGGTTAATTAAAATTCAAAGTTTATATAAGAATTCTTAAGATTTATTAATTAATTCCATTACTTTTTCAAGAGACATTTCGCATAAAGAAACAGGCATTTTTATTTTCCAATTCTTGAGAATTTTAGGATGGATTTCTCCTGCAAATCCTATTGAAGTGTTTTCTATAAATAATTCAGCTACTCTTCCTTCAATAAAATGAATAGGGAAATTATTTTCAGGTTCTTTAAGTTCTATTTCCAAATTGAGGTTTTTGAATAAATAATTTATTATTTGTTTTAAATCTGTGAAATTTCCGGGGGTTAAGGCAATAGAAAGTTTGTCTTCTTCAATAACTTCATTAAGATTATCTTTTTTGAATACCTTCCCGATTTCAAATATTTTTTGGGGGTATTCTGAATCAACATTTTCTGAGACAACTTTAAGTAAATAATGGCTCAAATCTTTTCTTAATATATTGTATTCTGTTTTTGATTCTTCTATGTCTATTATCTCCCCTGTTTGTTTTTCATTTAACTCCATTTTGCTTATTTGGTTCTCTTTTAATGTTAAGTGATAATTAGAAACTTCTAAAAGATTTAAACCAACTAGAATTTCTGCTATTTTGTTTTTTATGATGCTTTTTTTATCTTCTTCTCCTAGTGTTGAGATTTCCGGGAGTTCAGGAATTAGTTTGTCATATCCATAAGCTATTGCAATATCCTCTATTATGTCTACTTCGTGCAAAATGTCTGTTCTCCATGCAGGATAAGACACAAAGCCAGTTTTAATATCATAATCATGGCCCATTCTTTCAAGATAAGTTTTTACTTCTTGAGGTTTTAAAGGAATTCCGAGCAATTTTTCTGCATTTTTTATATTTAATTTAATTTTTTCTTGTTTTAAGTTAGGAGTTAGAACTTTATCTTGGTCTTTTCTTATCAATTGCATTTGATAAGCCTGTACATCCGAAGACATTTCTAATAACGTTGTGACTATAATGTTTAGGCATTTGTTTAAAATTTCAAAGTCAAATCCAGAACATTCAATAAAAACTTCTTTTGTACTTTCTGTTATTTTTCCGGTTAAATGGCTGTTTATTATTGGAGGCATACTTAAGATATTATTATTCGAATCAATAAAAATTGGGAATCTTTGTTTGCCCGCAAGCAAATGAGCATATTCTCTTCCAGCCGGATGTCTTTGTAGGATTTCAAGACCGTGCATAATTTTATTTGATTCAAGTGGTTGGAATTTTATTTTGTCGGGTTCTAATGCTTCATATGTTATTGGCAGGGAAATTTTCTCTAAAGGGTATATGCCTATTGCAAGTTTTTTTCTTTTTCTTCCCAACGTGAAGTGCAATTTTTCTTGGATATCTATTATTTCTTTTATTTTCTCATCATTAAACTCAAGATTTTTAACAATTGCGCAGGATGTGAAAGGCCTAATCTTTTCAACTGATTTGTCTATATAAACAATGTAATCCTTTAAGGGTTTGTTTATTTTGTATTCTTTTAATCCTATATGTGATTTTTTATTTAAGTATGCAAGGAAAGCTCTTTTGAACCCCTGATAACTTAATAAATCGGGACGATTAGGAAAGATTTCAACTTGTATTTCTTTATTATCGAAAAATTCTATTGGTGTTCCAAATAAAGCTATTTGCTGTTGCATTTCTTCATCAAATTTTCCTATTTCTCTTTCAAAAATTTCTTTGTTAAATGTTACAGTTGCCATGCGCAGACACCTAACGGTTTCTTTCGCTTAATCTTCCCTTGAGTTTGTTTCAAGAGTGATATTCCGAAGATACCATTGATTTTATTTTTCATTTTAGTTTTTTATTAAAATAATAAGCATTATCTACATCTTTATCTAGCTCACTATAATCAATTGTTAATTCCTGCCCTTTTTTTATTGTATTCTTAGTTATCCATCCATTTTTAATTGCTTTTAAATTTGGCTTTTTTGAATGATTTAGATACCATAAAACTGACATCGCACCAAAATTTATTGGGCATGCATAATAATTTTTAGTTTCTGCACAATAATTTTCACACATTTGATATAATTGTTTATTTTTTTTGGCTGTACTAATTTTAATTTTTCTAATCTTTTTATCTAATAATAATTTTTCACCTTTTATGATATTTCTATTTGCAAATACTCCAACTCCTTGAATCTTAGATGGTTTTAGTATCAAGTCTAATTCTCCAATAGTCTTTGATTTATTTTTCATTTTAGTTTATATTTACTTTATCCAGGTTTTTTTGTTTCTCAAATCAGTTAAATTATTTTTGTAAACTTCCCTTAAATCTTTTATTTGATAATAATTCATTAGTATTCTGTCGAATCCCGGGCCCCAAGCCAATACTGGAACATATGTGCCTAAAAGGGGGATTGTAACTTCTGGCCGGAATATTCCCGCCCCTCCAACCTCAATCCATACTTTTCTATCTTTATTATATGCATATATCTCTACACTTGGCTCAGTATATGGAAAGTAAGAAGGAACAAATTTAATACTATTTAATCCCATTTTTTTGAAGAATTGTTTTAAATATCCTAACAAGTGTCTAAAATTGGCATTAGGGTCTATTACAATTCCTTCTGTTTGATTAAATTCAAAGCCATGGCTCCAATCAACTGTTTCATTTCTAAAGCATCTGCCGATTGCAAAATATTTTCCTTTGAGATTGTTTTTGTTCCCTTGGTCATTTTTATCCTCTAATTTTGTTTTGTTTTTTCCTATTTCAGCAAGTGTTTGAGCTGATAAGCATGTTGTATGAGTTCGCAATACTAATCTTTTTGCATCTTCTTCATTCCAAGAATATTGCCATCCTTTGCTCTTTTCATCTCCAGTGTTTAATCCAGTTTCATGTACTTGCTTAATCCTTCTAACCAACTCTTTATCCGGAAGTTTTGCACTTATTTTTTTATCTAAATAAAAAGTATCTTGCAATTCTCTAACGGGATGATCTTGGGCGGTGAATAATGCATCAAAATTCCAAAAACTGCTTAATACTATTGTTCCTACCATTTCTTTAAATCCCATGTCTGTCCAAATTTTTTTCCCATAACCTATTGCTTGATTAACAAAATGTCTTTTCCCCCCGTAAATTTCTGGAACTTTGCTTGATACATCATATCTTCTGAATTTTTTATTTTTCCATAAACTTTTTCTTAAAATTTCTGGGGTTATTTGTTCAATTAAGTTACTTCCCTTTAAATCAAGGGTTATTAATTGTTTTCCTAAATCAGTCAGCTCAAAGGTTATTTGCTTTTTTTCTTCAATAAAAAGAATTTCTTTTCTTTTTTCTAATGAACGAAAGGCAAATTTTTGTTCTGCTGTTAAATCAGAGAATTTTAGTGGCAACGATTCTATAAATAATTCTTCCAGACTTTTTTTTGTGATCTCATTTGCACTTGCATTTAAAACGAGTTTTTGATTTTTTATATCAATCATTGCTTTCTTTTTTAAAACTCCTATTGCAGCCTTGAATTCATCTTCTGAGAGATTGCTTTGTTTTTTTGCATCTTCTAAATTTAGAATTCTTTTTTTAGATATTGTTTCCAAAAGAATCCTTTCGGGCAAGCTATTTTTTTTATATCTTGCTCCATTTACTCCAACGCTCACTATTTTTTCTTGTGTTTGTTTTATAATAACAATACCTTTGTTTTGTAAGTATTCTAATGCTCTAAGACTTGAGATTTTGTCCAATCCAGATTTTTCAATTAAATTTTCAAGGTCTTTTTCTTGTAAGTAAGGAATAATTCTCCTTTCGTTTGGGGATAATGATTCTATTAATTTGTTTGTTTCTTTGTCTGTCATTTTGTTAATATGAGTACTTTACTTTATAAAACCCGTTTTATTAAAAAACTTTGTGATGTTTTTTAATTGATTTAATAGATAACTTATCTTATAGGGATTATCAGTTGTTTTAATTATCTAATGTTTAACCCATAATTTAAGACAGTTTACTATTATACACCTTTTTAAGTAATTGTTTATTATTATATATTAGTTTTATTTATTATTATAATTATCCTTTACTTATTTTTTATTAGTCCTAAAAGTCATTAATTTATCTTTTCACTTTTTACCAATTCAAAGATTTTTTGTCATCCATGTTGGCATGCCTAAAACTAACCCAAGAGATGCTAAGTCTCTTTTATCCCTAATATTCTCCTCTTTTTGGCTGATAAATGTCATTTGTATTTTGTTTTTGTTGCAAAGTTTTATGTTTTGTTTTAATCTTGCTAGAATTTGTGCTTTATTCATTCCATTATTTTTTATTATTTCATCCAGGTTAATTCCTATCTTAACATTGCCATTTTTTGCTAATTTAGCCAAAACATGATTAAAACCGGAGTTTCTTTGTTTTTGTTTATCTTTTCTGCATTCTAGATTTAAAAGAAGAATATCAATCTTTTCTTTTTCTAGAATTTTTCTATTAAGTTCATCGTTATTACTTGTAAAGATTATTTCTTTATTTTTCTCTTTAGCTGTTCTTATTTGTTTTCTTGCTTTTTCAAAATTCTCTTCATTTATAATTAATTTATCCATACTTATATCAAAATAGCTAAGTTTATAAATATTAAATTACAACATATATCATAAGTTATTCAAAAGAGGGTATGTTTTGCATATGGAAAATAAAAAAAGATTATCTAATAAAGGTCTATCAACTGTTGTAACTACTTTGATTATGGTTTTACTTGTCCTCGTTGCTATTGTAATTATATGGGTAGTAATAAGAGGAATTATTGAAGGTGGCGGAAAGCAGTCAGATGCATTAACAAGATGTAATCTTATTGATTTGAAAATACAAAGTGTTAGTGGATGCACACCTTCTGGCTGCACTGGTGTGATAGTAAAGAGAAATGCCGGAGCAGATTCTAATGATATATCCGGAGTGAGAGTAGTATTGAGAGATGCTATTGGAAATTCTATTTACGGAGATACTGATGCTAACATACCCGTTTTAGGAACCCAGAATCTTGTTCCTTTTGGGGGTTATGGTGGTGGAACTTTAATTGGGGGTGTATCCACTGTTGAAGTTGCTGCTATTGTTTCAAACGCAGGAGGAGATGATCAAATATGTTCTTTAACTGATGAGTTTGTTGTTACGACAACTGGTGGGGGACCCGCAGATAATTTTCCAACGATAAGTAGTTACTACCTTATGGGGGGGGGCGCCTTTTTAATTCCCGATGGAGGAGTTATAACTTTTGGGGAAACTACTACAGCTTTTTTATCTGGAAGTGATGACTATGCTTTAACTTCAACTAGTTATGAGATAAAAATTAGAAATATAAATACTGGCACCGATTTGGCTATTTGTAATACTGGAGCAACTATAAGTGGAATAGGAAATACCATTCTTGATGCCAATTGTAACCACCAATTTATAACTGGTTTTAGTGATGGAGATGCAATACAAGTTAATTTTAAAATAACAGATAGTTTAGGGCAAATAGCAACAGCTTCAAGGTCTTATACTATAACACCATAAACTTAATCAGATTTAATTAAAAATTATCGAATTGGAATTTCTATTAATGTTTTAGGTGTTCCCGTAGCCGTAGATTCTCAGTTATGTGATATAAATGTTAATCCTGCTCAAGCAATGAATGATACTTATGTTGATGCTGGAACTGCTACTTGTGGATTTGATATTGGGGGGTACGGGCCGGATTTACAAGTGATAATTAATGCAAATATTACAGATAACAATAATAACTTTGAATATAACAAAATATATTATACTCCTTAATCACGGCCAACTTATTATTATATCTCCGTCTGTATTTTCTTTTGGGTTTTCGAGATAGGCTTTAATGTCTAATTGCTTTTTTCCTTTATCATCATCTCTGTCTATACCAAAGCTGTACATCACTACTCTTTCTAAGTTTTCATCTTTTTCAATAGAATAACCATAAGTATGCATTTTGTTTGAATTATTTGGATTGTAAAATGGATCTAATGGAATTGCTTTATGCATAAATCCCGATAATTCTGTAAGGGATTTAGGATATCTATTATGCTCAAGAAAAAATAATGCCACACCATTTCTTAAATAATGAGTCATTTCTGTTTGAGCTTGAGTTATTCTTGCTCTATCCGGTGAACCAAAATAACTGCTTATTGCATTATTTGTTTGTTTATCTAATTTTTCAAAAGAATTTATTAATGAATAAATGCCAAATCCAAGAGTTACAACAAATGGAATGGTTATTGCTTTTTTTAATATAGAGTTTTTTTGTTTTATTGCCATGATAATTTTAAGGAATAAATGTGTTTAATTATTTATTGTTTTTATTATATATAAGAATGTTTTTAATCTGTGATTTTTGGTTTTTTGCTAGATGTCTTCTTTCTTGTGATTACTTGCACTTAATTTTTATGGAAACATTTATAAACAGATGGTGATATATATTTCCATATGGAAACAAAGATAAACATTCTAAAGTCTTTTTTTGAAAATCCTAATGGGAAATTCAGTATAAGACAATTAGCTAGAATTTTGGGTCTAAATCACACAACCGTTAGGCAATATTTAAATAAATTGGTTGATGAAGAATTTCTATCTTTTAAAAAAGAAGGAATCTATGTCTTTTATAATTTAGTTTTATCGAGAAAAACTTTAAATCTTAAACTGTATTACAATCTAGAGAAAATTAGAAAATCTAATCTTATTGAAGATTTAGAAAAATCATATGATTTACCTGTTATTATTCTGTTTGGAAGTTATGCATATGCCTTAGATGATGCAACTAGTGATGTGGATATTTGTTTAATCTCCAATGTTAAAAAGAGTTTTTCTTTTGAAAAGTATGAAAAGATATTAAATAGGAAGATAAGTTCGCATAATTTTAATAGGCTTTCTTGGGAAAAAGCCAAGAAATTAAATAAAAGTCTTATCAACAGCATATGTAATGGGCTCGTTTTATCGGGTCAATTGGAGGTTCTATGAATTTTGAGAATAGTTTGAGGGAAGGAAAATGTAAGAAAGTGATGGTAAACAAGATAAGAGCTTTAAGTTTAATCAAATCTTCAAAGCAGGCAATTAAAACAGCAAAAACTATTTCCTTAAATGTTGATACTTCAAAGACTATTTTAAGAGAGCTTTACGAAGGTTTAAGAGAATGTTGTGAGGCAATAGGATATTTCAAGGGTTATAAGTTTCTAGATCACGAATCAATAGGTTACTTTTTAAGAGATGTTTTGAACTTACAATCAGTTTATGCTAAATTTGATAGATATAGAAAATTAAGAAATGGCATAAATTATTATGGAGAAAGTATTGATATTGAGACGATTCGAGAAGCAATTGCTGAAATTCCACAAATGTTAAAGACCTTGGGAAAATATGCATCAAATTAGAAAAAAGATTCAACAATTTTATTGAATCAAATAAGAACAATCGATAAGCAAAGAATAATAAAAAAAGTATCTTCATTAAGTTCTGGCATAATGTATAAAGTAGATTTGACAATTAAAGTAAGTTTGGGGTTGAGTTAATTCATAACTATTTATTTGCAATTTGAGATTTGGGCTAAACAATAGTCAAAATAAAGATTTTGAATAATTAATAAAATAGAGGTTGGCGTTTTCAATTCAACATTTCTGAATCCTTACTAACTCCAAATGATACACAGAAAAAATAGGAACATCTGTTCGTGGAACCCACCCATCACCTTTTCTTTCCACAGCTTCACATCTTACATCAGGAGTTCCCATACCAGGTCGAAGGTTTGGTGCATTGTTACTTATTACACGAAAGTAATCTCCTTCAATGCCTTCATATCTAGTATTCATTGTATAAACTTGACCATGTCTTAAATTTCTTGCAGTTATTAACCCGCTTCCTTCTAAAGACTTTTCAACTATTTCTATTACTTCATCAATTGTAGCATTATTTATTTCTGGCATTTTAATCCCCCTTGCATTTGTAGTATGCTTAGCTTTATAAACATTTCGATTTATTCACTACTTTAAAGATACAACGCCAACCTCTAAAAACGCCCAAATCTCAAACTTCTCTCTTCGGTCGACCACGCTATGCTCTCGCCTATCGGCTCAGGACAATTAACAGGAATTTAACCATTAATGCTTGTCCCAATAAAACTTTTTTTGTTAAGAAGATTGTCTAATTGTCTTAAATCACTACCAAGAATATAGGTTGGAACTTTATTTTTCTTAATAATTTTTGCCGCTGTTTGATCTAATACAAAATGCTGTCCGGGTTTAAATGCTATCTTTGATGCTATTTTATTAAAATCGTTCCAGGATATGTATGGGATGAATTTAGCATTTTTATTTTTTCTAGGATTACTTGTGTATAACCCTTGCACGTTTGTCAGATTAATGAACTTGCAATTGAGATAGTTAGCAAGCCTTGCAGAAGTTGAATCTGATGTTTGATTGGGAGCATATCTAAGAGCTCCGCAAAAAACAATATCATTTTTTAATAATAGGGATTTAACTTCTTTCATGTCATGAGGAATTCCTTTGCTATCATTTGAATCCTTGCCAAAAAAATAAGTCAGGAATCTCGCATTCATTCTGGTTGCGCTTATTCCTGCATAACTTTGCAATTTATTGCTTATTTTAAATTCTCTGAGAGCATTTATGTATTTTCTTGCTGTACTCCCCCCACCGCATACAATCACAAACTTATAGACTTTTGAATTTTTTTTAATAACTTCCTTGAATTTTTTTAAGAATTTTATATCAACTTCATTAGGAATAATTAAACTTCCCCCTAAGCTTATTACAATCACTTCTTTTTGCATTTTGTTATTTATTTCTATAACTAAATTTAATATGTCAAGAACACTTGACAGATAACTTCACACTTTAGTGTGGAGTGTGTTCTTGAGCATCCAAAACACGAGCGCCTTTTCAAACTCCACCTTTTAAGGTGGAGTGCGCGTCGTGTTTTTGATTATATGTTTTGTGGTTTATTATGTCTAAAACAAAAGCAATTATTTCAACTTTATCTCCTTTTAATGTATAAATCATTCTCCAGAATAATGGAAGTTCTACTCTAAATAAGTTTCTAGTTGAATATTTTTGTTTATACTCTTCTGGGATAAGATTTTTTGCAATAGGATTTCCATAATGGGTATTTAACTTAATTAATTCAATTTTATTGTTGATTGCTTTTAAAATCATTCTCGATTGTTTATTGAGTTCTGCTTCAACATTAAGTTTTTTATAAACATCTTTTGCATCTAAAGAAAGAACAACTCTAACATTTTTCATTATATCTCCATTCCTTGCATAATAGCTTTTTTTAAATTAGGATTATTATTTTCTATCCAAGTTATGCCTTTTAAACTCACTGCAATTTTATTACTTTTATCTAAGTATTCGAGAATTACCATTAAAGTATTATGATTAACTTTACGAGGTAATATTCTTTTCAATCCTGCGATAGAAATAACACTCTCATTCATTTTTTTTAAAGTATCTTCTACCATTATAACCGTGTTTAATGTTGGCCAATGTATTTGTTTTTGCACTTTGATATTAAATTGTCTATTTTAGTTATTAATATGTAACTAAATGATACTAATTAGTATTTAAATAGTTTTCTATTTTAAATGTATTTTTATAATTTTTATTTAGAATTGTTTTCAGTTTTTTAAAAAACTTTTAATAATATGTTAAAATTAATCCAATATTACATTGCATAGAAAACTTTGTTATAGGTTTTAATATTGCCCAAGCTGTCTGTTATTTCAGAATTTACTGTTACTTGAATATCTGGCTCTAAACCTCCCAAATCGAATGAACATGTTGCAAGTATGTATGTATTTGGGATAAAAGTATCTATGCTTTCCTTAATTGGGATTACATTATTATTGCATAACTGAGTATACACCAACCCACTTCTGTCATTTACATTAATAATCATCTTCCATAAGCTTATTTTGTCTAAATCAAAAGCTTCTAAGTCAATATAATATCCCCCCAAGTTCTGCAAATTATTCTTGTCACTATATTCCCTGCCATCTTCATCATAAAGAGATAATTTTGTTATTTGTGTTGGATTGGTATTTTGGATGTAATTTGTTAATGGATAGTAATCTATATTTCCATTTGCCAAAACATATTCTTCATCACAAATCCCATTTTCATCTTCATCCGCGCACGTTTCACTGAATCCATCTCCATTCGGTGTTGCCCAATAATTTCCTCCAATGTACGGCCCCCCTATGATGTTTGTACCTGGAGTGAGGGAGGTGGAGAAAGAATTTGAAGTTAAAGTGTAAATATAAATATTTGCTTTTGAATTTTTAAAAAAATTGTTATAAAATCTATCATCTTTATTTTCACCAGCTTCAAAAGAAATGCCTTTTTCATTACTTATAAATTCATTATTTTCGAATGTATTTTCTTTGGAATCAGTTAACATTACTCCAGTAAGAATGTTTTCATTAACTTTTGTGTTAGTTATTTTATTTCTAAATGAATCCCATAAATATAATCCAATATTGTTGCCCGTTAAACTTGATTTATTTATTCTGTTTTCATGAGATGATTTTTGTATTATCATTCCTTGACCATTATTTTCTAGAGTGATAT
>CAZOFF010000011.1:15513-15805 GCA_964579165.1 Candidatus Woesearchaeota archaeon | reverse complement strand
CTTTTTTTGGTTAGGTTTTTATTTTCCAGAGAAATTTATTGGAGAAGTTCCGAGTAATGACTATTTTGGTTCTTTTCCTACAACCAGAAGAGGAGGAGACGTGGATATAGTAAAAGATGCAATGGCTCAGGACGAGATATTTTACTTAAATCAAGACAAAAATGTTGTGGCAAGAACAATCTATGCTGGGAATTGAGAGGATAAATTAAAATGTTAATTAAAATAAAGAATAAAACAAAGTCCAGAAAAATAAAGCGAATGAACAAAAGAGGAGATATTCCAGTAACAATAT
>CAZOFF010000011.1:7720-15503 GCA_964579165.1 Candidatus Woesearchaeota archaeon | reverse complement strand
GAGTTGTTGTTATATGCACACTTGCTTTATTGACTTTTATAATAGCAAATCTAAAAACAAATCAAATGGCATTAGGAATAAACTCTATGGAATCATTAAATTCAGATATTGAAAAATTCCATACTTACATAAATCTAGGGTACAGTGCAGAAGAAGCAGCAGGTTTTATTGATTCTGCAACATATGATTTAGCAAATCAAGAAGTCAGATTTGAAATTAAATATCCCAAAGATAAACCAAAATTCATAACTACTTACACATTAAAGAAACAAGGAGAATAATCGCCATTAAATAATAAATCAAAAAGAGCAAACATTTTTAAATAAAATTACCTTGATGTTAATGATTAAAATGAATAAAAGAGGGCAGGAATTAAGCACAACAGCAATAATTTTAATTGTTCTGGGTGTAATTGTTTTAGTGGTATTAGTCTTAGGTTTTACAATTGGATGGGGCAAACTTGCTCCATGGCTTATACAAAGTGATAATCTTGATATGTTAAACACACAATGTACAGTTGCATGTACATCACAAAATCAAGCAGGATTTTGTGTGTTACAAAGAGATGTTAAATGGGGAGACTACAAAGACAACACAGCTTTAAGTGATTTAACAGAGAAAGCAAAAGTTACATGTAATCAGTTAGCGGAGAAAGATTTGATTGATAAATGCCCGGCAATAACTTGTGCAACAGCTTAAAAATAATTAAACTTTTATTTTATTTACTATCTTATCATTAATTAAAAAAATAATTTCTATAAATCTTATAAACAAAACAAAAATGTCAGACAACTATGGCTATGATTCAGGCAAAGGCGGAAGAAGAAACAAAAGAAAAGACAAAAAGAAAGAAAGAAAGAAACACCCTTATAGATTGGGTGGAGCAGCTAGAGTAAGAGAAGATAATAAAAAATAAACCATTTCTTGATAGTTTTATAAATTCAAAATTCTTATTTGTTATATGATAGGAATAGAGGTGTTAGTCTTAATTATACTTGGTTTTATATGGGTTTTATTTGCAAGCATACAAGATATAAGAAGCACAGAAGTCGCAAATTGGCTAAACTTCTCATTGATTATATTCGCTCTAGGTTTCAGATTTTTTTATAGTTTATTTGCCACCAATAACTTTATATTTTTCTATCAGGGGATAATAGGTTTGATTATATTTATAATATTAGGAAATTTATTCTATTACCTAAAAGTATTTGCCGGAGGAGATGCAAAATTAATGATTGCTTTAGGAACTATACTACCATTAACAAATAGCTTTTCAACAAATATTAAGATTATGGCGGTCTTTTTGATACTATTCTTATTTGTTGGGGGATTTTATGGTTTATTTTATGGAATTTTCTTGGCAATTTCACATTTTAAAAATTTCAAAAAAGATTTTGTAAAAAAAATTAAGAACAATAAAAAATTAATAATCTTAACAACAGCCCTAGCAATCATAATAGCAATCCTATCTATATTGAGTGAATCTGTTTTAATTTTCTTAGCAATAATAATCTTCATTATACCTTACTTATTCCTATTTGCAAAATCAGTTGATGAATCATGCATGATTAAATCCATTTCTCCATTCAAACTACAAGAAGGGGATTGGCTATACAAAGATCTGAAAGTTAAAGGAAAAACAATAAAATCCACATGGGATGGATTAAGTAAAAAAGAAATGGCCATGTTAAAAAGAGCAAATAAAAAAGTCATGATAAGACAAGGTATTCCTTTTGTTCCCGCATTCTTAATATCTTATTTGATATTAATGATTTATCTTTTTATTTTAGGGTATTCTCTTTGGAATTCTTATTTCATTTTTTGATTCTTTAATCTCAATTTTATCTTTCTTAGGTTTTGGGATTCTTTTCTTAACTTCTAACCTGCTTTGTAAGTCTTTTAATTCTTCCTGACTTGCCTTATGCCTTTGAGAATCAAGGCTTTCATTTTCATAAACAGGAAGAATATTAACAATACAATGTCCTAAAACACATGAAGAAGATATAACTATTTCTTTAGGCTTGAATTTAGTTTTTATTTTCTTAGCCACTCTTTTAGAAAGTGTAAAAACAGTTTGAGGCAATTCTGAACTCGAAGAAACATGTTTTTTTGGAATAACTAAAACATGCGCATTGGATATAGGATTTATTTCAAGTATTGCAATGGCATCTTTATTTTCATTAACCTTAAAACTATTTATCTTGTCTTGTACAATTGAACAAAACACACATTGTCCTTGAATTCCTTTGTTTATAGGAGATTGGGCTTTAATACCAGGACTACTATTTTCTCCACTTTCTTCACCCCCATTATCCTCATCACTTACTCCGCTATCAATCCCTCCACCAGAAGATTTAACTAACTTATTTTGTATTAGAAATTGTTCTAATTGTTCATTACTCATAGCAGTTATTTGTTGCCTAGCCGCTTCTCTTTGTTCTAAAGGAAAGTTCTCAATTTGACTTAGAATCTGCTTTTTTATCTCAATTGCCTGTTCATCATTTAGCATTTTATATTAAGGTATCAAAACAATAGTCTATATAAAGTTAAAGATTTATTAGTGATAGAGTATAAAATTCAATAAATAAGCTAAGTAATAAGTTGTATAAAAGTCTTACAAAGCTCTTCTCATATCTATAACTTGACAAGAATTAACATCATCTATTTGAGATAATTGCTCTTCTATAGGGTCTAATTCAATATCTTCAGAAAGTGTAAATGTAAGAATCAGAGCCTTTAATCCAAATGCAATAGGCTCGTAAGTTGAATTTTGAAGTTTCCCACTATTTTTAGTGATTATGCTTCCCGCCTCTTCAATAATGTCTTCAAGATCCACATCAGGAGATGTTGGCATTAGTCTTACCTTAATTATTGCAATTCCCATAAAAGGTTTAATTTTATATGGTTTATAAGTATTTTGATTTCCATTGAATTCGTATTAATTGCCTATAACAATGCTTAAAAACAATACAAGTTTTTTTCATATATGTTTCAGGGAAGTTATGAAAAACTATTAGGAAGAATCTCAAATTCTTCTGGCCTATCAAAAGAAGACATAGAGAGAAAGGTAGAGGCAAAAAGAGCAAAGCTTTCTGGATTGATAAGCAAAGAAGGCGCAGCACAAATAATTGCGTCAGAACTTGGGATTAGCTTTGAAAATGAAAAACTTAAAATTGATGAATTATTGCCGGGCATGAAAAAGGCAAATACAATTGGCAAAGTTATTACTTTATTTCCAGTAAGAGAATTTGAAAAACAGGGCAATAAGAGCAAAGTTACAAATCTAATAATTGCAGATGAAACTTCCAATATTAAAGTTGTGCTATGGGATACTAATCATATAGAATTAATAGAACTAAAAAAAATAAAAGAGGGGGATGTTGTTGAAATATTCAACGCAAGCATGAGGGAAAGAGAACTACATTTAGGAAGCTTCTCTGAAATTAAGTTAAGCCAAGAAATACTCCCAGAAGTAAAGTATGAATTAATAAGAAAAGAAGATACAATTGATAATTTTAAGACAAGGGACAATTCAAAAACTAGAGCTTTTATTGTTCAAATCTTTGAACCTCGATTCTTTAATGTTTGCCCTAATTGTTCAAGAAAAACAGAGACAGAAGGCGAAAATTATGTTTGCCAAACTCATGGAAAAATCATACCAGAACAAAGAGCAATTTTAAACATGGTTTTGGATGATGGAACAGAAAATATAAGGGCAGTATTATTCAGTGAAGCGATAAAAAGCTTAGGAATAAGAGATATACAAAATAGTGAAATGTTTAGTCAAGAAAAAAGAGAGTTGCTTGGAAAAGAGATGATATTTTCAGGAGATGTAAGAAAAAATAAATTCTTTAACAATGACGAGTTTATTATCGATAAAGCAGAAGAAATTGATATAGATAATTTAATAGCCGAATTAGAAACCAAGTGACTAATCTTAAAAAACAATGTTAACTAGAACCCATATTGCAATATCCCTATTTTTTATATTAATTTTAATAAATAGTATAAGTAATAAACTAGACTTTGTCTTTATTACCTTAATTGCAACATTATTGCCGGATATCGATACTAAGTTTTCAAAATTAGGAAAAAAAATATTTTTTAGACCGATACAGTTTTTAGTAGAACATCGCGGTTTATTTCATAGCATTATTTTTTTAATATTAATAATGTTGCCATTCATTCTTTTCTTCCCTAATTTGGCTTTTGGTTTCTTCTTAGGTTATGGTTTGCATTTAATCGCGGATAGCTTAACAATCCATGGAATTCAGCCTTTCTACCCTTTTAAATCAAAATTGAAAATTAGAGGTTTTATAAGAACTGGAGGTATTCTTGAACTGAGTTTATTCATTATCTTAACAGTAATAAATGTCATCTTAATATCTTTAATGATGTTAAATCTTTTAGCTGGAATTAATATAAATACAATTTTCTATACACTAAAGCATATTTAAGAGACGTATAAAGCTTATAAATCAGGGCGTTGTCAAATAAACATGACACTCAAAAAAGAAACCGATAAAATAAAAGAAGCTATTTCTGGGGAAAATGAGGAACCTATTAAAGTGGAAAAAGAACCTCAATTGACTGATCTTCCTGGAATTGGGCCAGCTGTTGCTTCAAAACTTGAGTCAGCCGGAATCTACGATTTAATGTCTCTTGCTGTTTTATCCCCGAGCGATTTAGCAGAAATGGCAGGAGTAGGGGCTGCAGTTGCAAGAAAAGCAATTCAAGCTGCTCGTAACATGCTTGATCTGGGTTTCCAAGAAGGAACAGAATATGCAAAAAGAAGGGAAAATGTGATTTATATTACAACGGGAAGTAAAAATGTTGATGGTTTATTGGGGGGAAAAGGAGTTGAAAGCAAATCAATTACAGAAGCTTTTGGAGCCTTTGGGAGTGGAAAAACACAGTTAGGATTAATGTTAGCAGTTAATGTACAATTGCCTATAGAACATGGTGGTGCTAATGGCAAAGCTGTTTTTATTGATACAGAAGGAACATTCAGACCATCAAGAATTAAACAAATGGCAGAAGGAATAGGCGCTAATCCAGAAAAAGTATTAAAAAATATATTTGTTGCAAGGGCATTCAATAGTGATCATCAAATTTTGTTAATAGACAAAATAGGCGAAATGATAAAAAATGGTGAACCAATAAAACTTGTAATTATTGACTCATTAACAGCTCATTTTAGAGCAGAATTTGCTGGAAGAGGGCAATTAGCAGACAGGCAACAAAGACTGAATAGATATCTTCACAATTTAATGAAATTAGCTGAAACATATAACTTGGCTGTTTATGTAACAAATCAAGTTATGGCAAATCCAGCTATGATGTTTGGAGACCCAACAACAGCAATTGGCGGGCATATTGTTGGACATGCTTCAACATATAGAATGTATCTAAGAAGAGGAAAAAAGGACAGCAGAGTTGCTAAACTTATAGACTCACCAAATCTTCCAGATAACGAAACAATATTTTTTGTGACGACAGCTGGTGTAAGGGACGGAATTATTGATGAGTAAAATTTATTAATTTATAGTTGAAACTAGTTGCTCCAAAGGACTTTTATACCAAAAAATTCTTCATAAATCATGACATATAAACAATTTGCAAAAGAACTAACCAAAAATGGAGTAGAAGGAGAATTAGTTAAGACAGTATTTGTTTCACTTGTTACTTCATTTCTAGTACTTGCGATTATTTATTTCATAAGATTACAATATATAGAAAACTTCTTTCCTAAATATGGATTCTATTTATTTTTTGCAATTTTAAGTTATGCAGTAATTCTTCCCTCAGTAAGACAAGTAAGAGCGTATCAAGAATTCACATGCATGAGTGGAATGATGATAGGCATGACAATCGGAATGATTTCTGGATTTCTCCCAGGATTTTTTATTGGGGCCACAAACGGCATGTTTTATGGAAGTGTGTTTGGAATGGCAATAGGAATATTTTTTGGAATAATGAATGGAAAATGCTGTGGTATTATGGGAGTTATGGAGGGCATGATGGCTGGTTTTATGGGGGGAATAATGGGAGGAATGACAGCAATAATGATGTTTAATGATAACTTAAAATTAGCAGGAATAATTGTTTTTATCATCTCTTCATTTATTTTATTTGGATTAAACTTTATGATATTTAAAGAAACAAAAGGGATAGAGAGAAAACACAAAGACAATGAATTATTTGTTGTTGTTTGGAGTGTTATACTAACTATTTTAACAACATGGCTTATGGTGCTGGGCCCAAGGAGCGTTTTATTGCAATGAATAATAATAATATACAAGTAAAAAAATCAACATTATACTTGGTAGGAGCAATAGTTGTAATTTTAATAGCTGGTTTTTTTATGCTAAAAATTGGAAGTGCTGCTCCAAATGGAAATGTTATTAATGAAAATTATAATGGAGAAGTACAAACAGCTAAACTATCTGTTTCAGGAGGAAGCTATGTGTTATCCCCTTCTAATTTTAAAAAAGATATTCCAATAAGATTAGAAGCAGATCTCCAAAATATGCCAGGATGCTCCAAATCAATTGTTATCTCTGCATTTGGGGTTAAGAAAGTTGTTTCTTCATCGGACAATATAATTGAATTTATCCCAAACAGGGCAGGAACATTTAATATTGCATGCTCAATGAATATGTATAGAGGAACATTTGTGGTTTTAGATGAATATGGAGAAGAATCAAACTATATAGAACCAGAAAACACAAAAGCAGCAAGCTGTTCTTTTGGAGGATGTGGTGGCTGTGGAGGATAAAATACAAGTAAAAAAATCATCAGTATATTTGCTGGGGGTTGTTTTGTTAATTGCAGTTGCAGGTTATTTTATGTTAAATTCGGGAGTAAGTGGAAATGACAATAGCTCAAACAACAATGGAAATAATGACAATAACGGAGATTATGCTGTAACCATAGAAAATGGAATACAAAAAGTAATTATAGGGATGAAAGATTATAATTATTATCCCAATACAATAAGAGTGAAAGCGGGAGTTCCCGTAAGCATAAGTTTAGACAAAACTGTTTATGGTTGTTTTAGAGATTTCACAATAAGAGATTTTGAAATCCATAAATATTTAAAAACTACTCAAGATACAATTGAATTTACTCCAACTGAAAAAGGAACATATACCTTTGCCTGCAGTATGGGCATGGGAACAGGAACATTAATAGTGGGATAATAAATAAAAACAAAGGCTTAAATAAAAAACCAAACAAAAAAAATGAAAAAACAAATAGTTTATCCATTGTTTGCAATATTAATATTCGCAATTGCTATAATATTCTTAATTAACTTGGTTTCTGCTCAGATTAATAGCGGGGGATATGGTTGTAATGGTTGGAACATGATGAATTTTACAGGATTTGGTGGAATTTTTATGCTAATATTATGGATATTATTTATTGTTGCGTTAATTTTATTAATTGCATGGCTTATAAAACAGCTTTCAAACAATAATCAAAATAATGACCACAATAAAAAAACTTTAAGTAAATATTACAAAAAACAAAACAAATGAAAAAAATAAAACTACACATATATGGAATGCATTGTGCTTCTTGCGCATCGAACATAGAAAAAAGTTTAAGAAAAATTAATGGAATCAAAGAAGTAAATGTAAATGCAATTGCGAATAAAGCTTTTATTGAAGCAGAAGATGAAACATCAGAAAATGAGATAAAAAAGGCAGTTACCAGAATTGGTTATAAGGTAGTTGGAATAGAAAAAGAATAATTTTTATAATAGACATAAATACCCAAA
>CAZOFF010000011.1:0-7710 GCA_964579165.1 Candidatus Woesearchaeota archaeon | reverse complement strand
TGTCTAAAATGAAAGAAAGCGTAGAAGAGATGGAGTTAAAAAATTGGAGAAGAAAACTTATAGGTACTTGGATATTTGCCATTCCCATTGCAATATTAATGATTCTTTTAAGAATATTCCAGATTGAAATCCTTCCAGAGAATTTAATGGTTCCTATTTCTTTAATTTTAGGGTTTCCGGTTATTTTTATATTTGGATTTGATACCATTAAGGGGGGATTGAGGGGATTCTACACTTTTTACTTTAATATGGATTCTTTAATCTCTCTTGGGACAATAATTGCTTACCTAACCGGATTTTTTAGTTACTTTAATTTTGTAGCAGATTATTCTGGAGTTGCTTCTATGATTATGGCTATCTTCATAACAGGAAAATTTATTGAATCAAAAGCAAAGGGAAAAGCAAGTCAAGAAATAAAAAAACTTCTTGAATTAGGAGCTAAAAAAGCGAGGGTTTTAAGGGAGAAAAAAGAAATAGAAATTCCAATAGAAGAAGTTAAGATAGGAGACATAATAATTGTTAAACCAGGAGAAAAAATCCCTACCGATGGAATCGTAATGAAAGGTGAAAGCGCAGTTGATGAGAGTATGGTAACGGGTGAAAGCCTCCCTGTTGAGAAAAGAATTAAGAACAATGTAATCGGGGCAACAATAAATCAAGATGGAATTCTATATATTAAAGCAACTAAAATAGGAAGAGACACTTTCCTTGCCCATATTATTAAATTAGTTGAAGAAGCACAAGGAACAAAGGTGCCGATACAAAAGCTTGCTGATAAAATCACAAATTTCTTTGTCCCAACAATTTTGGTTATTACTCTTATATCGTTTATTGCTTGGTTTATATTCACTAAAGATATTAGCAGAGCAATTGGAGTGGGAATAAGTGTATTAGTTATTGCCTGTCCTTGTTCTCTTGGATTAGCTGTGCCAATTTCATTAATGGTTGGTTCTGGAATGGGCGCTAAAAGGGGAATATTGATTAGGAAGGGGGAAGCAATACAAACAATGAAAGAAGTAAAGATCATTGCATTCGACAAAACAGGAACAATTACACAAGGAAAGCCAATAGTTACTGACATACATAGTGCTGTCAAAGAATCATATTTATTAGAAATAGCTGGAAGCATTGAAAAACTTTCAGAACATCCAATTGCAAGGGCGATTGTTGACAAAGCAAATTTAAAAAAATATCTTTCAATAAGAAAATTCAAAATTTTAAGGGGGAGGGGCATAGAGGGGTATATAGGAAAAAAACATGTTGTAATTGGGAATATGACTTTAATAAAAGAAAAAAAAATACTTGCAAAAAATTTTAATTCTATAATAGAAAAATACGAATCTCAAGGAAAAACAACAATGATTGTTTGTGAAAATTCTAAGGTTATTGGAATCATTGCAGTTGCAGATGCAGTTAAACAAGATTCAGTTATTGCAATTAGAGCCTTGCATAAAAAAGGTTACAGAACAGTAATGATTACTGGAGATAATGAAAGAACGGCCAATGCAATAGCAAAAGAAGTGGGAATTAGAGAAGTTATTGCAAATGTTCTTCCAGAAGACAAAGCAAAAAAGATAGAAGAATTACAAAAACGGGGTTTTGTAGCTTTTGTTGGAGATGGAATTAACGATGCTCCTGCCTTAAAACAGAGTAATGTTGGAATTGCAATGGGTTCTGGAACAGATATTGCGATTGAATCGGGGGATTTGGTTTTGGCTAAAAGCTCGTTAATAGGGGTTGTGCAATCAATAACATTAAGTAAAATGACATTCCGAAAAATAAAACAAAATCTTTTTTGGGCATTTGCCTACAATATTGTTGCCATTCCTGTAGCTCTTGCTGGATTACTTCATCCCATTATAGCAGAAGCTGCAATGGCATTATCATCTATTACTGTTGTAACAAATGCCAATCTATTAAGAAGAAGTAGGATTTAATTTATTACTTTCCCATTCTCATAAACAACCATCTTTCTTTTTCTAAGTTCTTTAAAATAAGGTTCTGGAGGAACAACAGCTTCTGGAGAAAAACTCCCTTTGTCTTTTATTATTCCATTCTTTATCATTTGAGCCATAATGCTTATTGGCATTCCAGTATCAATATTAGTATATGCATCTTCCCATCCTTTTAAAGTTGGAACAAGACATTCCATTAATCAGAGCTTTAGATTATAGAATGATTGGAGAGAAAGTTGAAAGAATTGCAGATGTAATAAAAAATTTGAATATTGTTGAAAATAAAGAATTGTTAAAAATGTTAAATTTAATTAAAGAAAAATACGAAACCTCATTTGAGGTTTTTATAAAAGGAGATTATAAAAAATCATTAGTTGCATTTAACGGAAGTGAGAAACAAGCCTTAGAAAAACTTGAAAATCAATTTATAAAATCTAAAAATACAATTGCCCTTTCCGAGTTATTAAAATTAAAAAAACTATTTGAATATTCAAAAGAAATAGCTTCCCTTACAAGATAGTATTTTATTTATTTTGTATAAAATTTATCTTTCTAACGTGTAACGTGGAGTTAATTCGTTTACGAGATTTTTCAACTCTTGAGATTCTCTAAAAGTATAAGGAGTTGCTATTACTTCCTTTGTTCTGGCAGGCATTTTTGCAACTTGTTCCAAACAATAAGTTCTTATCTCTCTGAGATTTCTTCTTGGGATAACTCTTTTTCCATTTTCAACGACTTTTTCAAGCAAAGGGGTTCCATTAACTGTTTCATATTCCAAAGCAAGAATATCTTCTACAAATTGTCCATTTTCTTCAACTCTATAAACTTGTTTTTTTCCTGGATAACTTTTCTTTCCTTCTGATAATTTTATTTTTCCCCCCTGTTCATCTTCAACAAGTTTGTAAACACCTGAAATTGCTGCCACAGGTTTTGCAGTTATTAACTCTGTTCCTACACCATATCCATCAATTCTTGCCCCTCTCTTTTTCAATTCTGAAATTTTATATTCGTTTAAATCATCACTTGCAACAATTCTAACATAAGATAAATTAGCTTGATCCAAAACAGTTCTAACTTGTTTTGATAATTCTGCTAAATCACCAGAATCAAGTCTTACTGCTCCTAATCTTTCTCCCTTAGATTCTAATTCTTTTCCAATTAATAAAACAGGATTATTAGGAAAAGTTTGAACATAAGCTCTAAATGCTTCCAATTCATTTGAAAAACTCATTATAGAACTATGTGCTTGAGTTCCTGAAATTGGAATTCCTAATTCTTTTCCGGCTAAAACATTACTTGTTGCAATTGCTCCTCCAATATATGCTGCTCTAGCTCCTTTTATAGCTGCATCTTTTTCTTGTGCTCTTCTTAATCCAAAATCAAGAACACGAGAATTATTTGCAACATTAACAACTCTATTTGCTTTTGTGGCAATCATTGTTTGAAAGTTTATTGTATTAAGAAGCATAGTCTCAAGTAACTGAGCTTCCATTCTTGGAGCAGTAACACTTAGAATAGGAGTATTTGCATTAACGGGAGTTCCCTCTTTAACAGAATAAATATCTCCAGTAAATTTGAAATTTCTTAAACTATCCAAGTAATCATTATTAAAAATACCTTGTGATCTTAGATATTCTATATCTTCATCATTAAAACCAATATTTATAGAATAATCAATAGCATCTTCTATACCATTTGCAATAAAAAACCCCCAGTCTTTAGGCAAATTTCTTATGAATAAATCAAAAGTTGCTAGGTCATTTTTATCTCTAGCGAAATATACTGCATTCATTGTTAATTGATATAAATCAGTTAGCATTGTTCTATTTTGCACTTCTTCCTTTTGTGTTTTCATATTATACCCCATTTATGGTTACAATTTTTCTATTTTCTTGTTTTTATTGTTTTTGGTTTATTTTATTCCTATTTTGTAATCACTAATATTAAGAAATCCATATCCTGCCATTTCAAGCGCCTTTTCATCATCAAGGCCAAGATTTTTTGCACTTAAAACCTTCCACATTCCAAGAACCTCTCCAACAGCCATAAGTCTTAATGCACTTTCTTGCTCTAAACCAATGTTAGGAGCAATTTCAATATAACTTGGTCCTTGTTGAAGTCTTGAAGGTTCTGGATAATCTTTTAAGATAGTTTCTAATTCTGATTTTTTTTCTTCAGCCTTAGTTTTATCAACAACAATATCAACAAATATCATATCCACCTTTTGATAACTATTTACATTAGATGAATTTTCAGTATGTTTATATCCAAATATTTCTGTTACTTCTCCATCTTCTCCATTTTTAATTTTCTTATTTACAACTATTTCTCCTTTTCTATAAATTTGTGTTACTTCTTGTAGAAGGTTATATAATTTTTCAGATTCCATTTTTTTCCTCCAAAATATCTTTTGTGGTTACAAATTTAGCTCCGGCAAGAATCATTTCTTCTAATGCTTTTTGAGTTGTTTCTGGAAAAACTCCTTTTATTGCATCTTCTACAACATAACATTGAACTCCACGTTTTTGCATTCCTAAAACAGCAGCTTTAACACAAAAGTCTGTTGCAACACCATAAACCACTGCCTCTCCAACTTTAGCTATTTCAAGAAACTTTTCAAAAGCAGGATTAGTAAAAACATCGTAGCTTTGTTTTTCAAAAAAAACTTGAAACATCGTCCTATCTTTAAGATTTTTTGCAAAATTTAATAGTGATCCCACTCTTCTATTAAATATATTTTCAAATGCAACAGATACTAAAGGATTTTCAACATAAACACTAGTTGGTTCATGTGTCCAATTGTAAAATCTTTCAAGTATGGTTTCTTTTGGAGAACAAAAATAGTCTACATTTCTTACTTCATCAATTATTAATTCTCCTTCTGTTCCATACATGCAATGATCTGGAAATTGGCCTTGCCATCTTGATAATTCTCCTTCTCTTTCTTTATACTCTTCAGTTCCAAAATGTCTATCAACACTTCCAATAATTGGAATAGATTTCAATAATCCTGCAAACTTTGTTAATAGAGCAAGATTTGACTTTATGCTTTCAGCATCAGGAACATATAGAGCTCCATCCGAATTCATAAAGTCTTTCTGAGTATCAACGTTATAAAATATCTTGTTCATTTTCTATTTTTTGTTTTATTGAAATTTTTTTAGTTTATTATAACTTATTGTATTATTTACACTATTTAAACATTATTATATTATATTACATGTATTTTTTACACTAATACAAAGGAATTAATAAAAAATATATTTGCTAGAATTTATATAAACTGTTTATCTTACAACTTTGTCTTTAGGGTGATGAGAAAGAACAAGATAAATACCACAAGCAGTACAATCTGCAGTTAAACCTGCTGAAGCACTTGCATGGTCAGTTCTTCTCATTTCAGTATATGCTTCTTCAACTTTTCTATTAAATCCTTTTTTCTTACTAGACATAATTAAATCATAAATTTTTCTTACAGTTGGAAACCCTAAAACAAACTCTTCATTATGTTTAATACTTGTAGGTTTTTGAGAATTTTGTAAGTCTAATAAATAATAATCATACACATTCTTTGCTTCAGAATATTCTGGCACAACTCTGTCAGTATATCCACTCAAGTCATAAGCCAATCTTTTCATTTCTATTAATTTTTTAACATCTTCCGGAGAAGTTTTTTGCAATATTTCTTTAGCTTTCAAAAGCACTTCTTGAGGTGTAGCTTTATAATTAGGATCAAGAATCATTTGAGCAGTAACAATAGGAGTTAACATCTCAATTATTCCTTGGTTAATCCTTCCTCCTGCCCTGTTCTTTTTACAATCCGCCTGAGCCTTTTGAGCTAAATCATAAATAATTGAAGGCTGAGTTCCTGCATCTAAAACTCTTTTTGCTAAATCCTCAAAAGAATCACCAATATTAATTGCACCTGTTATGAAATATTCTAATTTTTGATGAGCAGTTAAGTCAGTTGCCCTTGTAGTACATCCTATTTTATCAGATAAAGGTTCTAAAGAACACGCAAGCGTTATATGTCTTCTGGTTTCTCTTGGATTTCTTTTACCATCCCACCCACTCCATAAAGAGTCATAAAGAAAATCACGTGAATCTGCAGTTTTCTTTTCATCTTCCTCTTCACCAAATATTCCATTAGTATAAAGGTCTTCTATTAAATATCTTTGATCAGGATTTTTTATAAGTAAAATAGATTTAGCTTCATCACTACTAAGTTTTCTTTTAGTACCAAACTTATCATTAACTCTTGAAGTGATGGCATCATAAAAATCTGCAAGAGATAAAATTCTAGCAAAGAAATCTATTGTTAATTGAGTATTTTTAGAAAAAGCAATTTTGGGTTTAGGTAATTTTTTAGGATAACCAGCTTCTTGATATGTGTGATGTCTTAATGCGACTTCAGCAGAAAATTCATGAACTCCTCTTAAAATTTTATAACTATACTCTGGGTGTTTTTTCATCTGTTCCATATCTTTATCATTAAATCCTTCAGTTTTTTTCAAAGTTTCTGGTTCAATCAATGTTTTTCCCACATCATGCAATGTTCCAGCATAAAATAAAGCTTTAGAATCTAGATGCATATGCCTTGCTATTCTAGACGCAAGAATTCCAACTCTTATTGAGTGTTCATAGGTTGCACTATCTTTTCTTTCCAAAATGCTTAAATAAGTCTTAATAGATTCCCTGTCTTTTGGGACTACATTTAACTCAACAAATGTTCCTTCCAATTGTTCTTCTAGTGTTGCCATTTTTACTCTTTATGCCCCAAAACAGGCAAGTAACTGGACTTTTTAAATCTTATTAATTAACTACTTTATAGTTACATTTAAACTAAAAAATAAGATAGTTTATCTAAGAAGTTATCCAATCTCCAGTCTAATTGGGCAATGATCAGATCCATAAATATCTTTGAGTATATCACTTTTTTGCAATTTATCTCTTAAACTTTTGCTTAAGATAAAATAATCTATACGCCAGCCGATATTTCTTTCTCTTGCATTATTCCTGTAACTCCACCAAGTATAATTTTCTCCCCCTTTAACAAATTCTCTGAATGAATCTATAAAACCCCGATTTAAAAAATCATTAAACCAATTTCTTTCTTCTATTGTAAATCCTGCGTTTTTTTCATTTAACTTAGGATTCTTTAAGTCAATTTCTTTATGTGCCACATTAAAGTCTGATGCAATTATTATCGGTTTAATTTTTTCTAGCCTTTTACAGAACTCCAGAAAAAGTTTATTAAATTCTAATTTGAAACCAAGCCTTTTTAGTTCTCTACTTGAATGAGGAAAATATACATTAATTAAATAAAAACCATTAAATTCTAATGTTAGTGCTCTCCCTTCGCTGTCAAACCCTAAATTTCCTATTCCTTCAATTAGAGATAAAGGTTTTATTTTAGAAAATATCGAAACTCCGCTATATCCCTTCTTCTGAGCATGTGAATGAAATTCATGATATTCTCCTAAACCTTGAGGTATTTTCTCTTTGGTTGCCTTGACTTCTTGAAAACAATAAATGTCTGCATTTTCTTTTTTCATGAAATCAATCAAGCCTTTTTTTATGCAGGCATTAATTCCATTTACATTCCAAGATATTATTTTCATGATTAAATTGATTATCTTAGACTTAAGTAGTTTTCTAAAGTAATAAATTATAATTATTTATTATTCAATAAGTATATAAAATAAATAATATTTCAAACATAAATAAAATGATATTTGGGATTCCTTTAGCAATA
>CAZOFF010000010.1:13091-16091 GCA_964579165.1 Candidatus Woesearchaeota archaeon | reverse complement strand
TTGATTGAAAAAAAGTTGTAACCTTTCCTATATACTTGACTTTGTAAGCATCAATATTTCTTATTAATCTTATTACCAATCCCGGGAAAGAAATAATTTCTCTAGATAAGCAGATTAATAATAAAAAGAAAATCCCTTGATTTACTACATAGAACTTGAACAATAAAACAAATACAATCGGAATCATAAATATTCTGTCTATAACTTGATCCAATCTTGCCCCAATATTAGAGGTTTGTTTTAGTTTTCTAGCAAAAAAACCATCAAACCAATCACTTGACGCAGCTATAGCAAAAACAATTCCTACTAATAATAATGGATAATCCGCAATAATTAAAAAGATTATTAAAAATGTTAAGAGTAATCTTATCAAAGTTATTGTGTTGGGTACATTTAATACAAATTCTTCTTTTACTTCTTTTTTTATTTTATCCTTTGTCTCTTTAACTTTTGTTTTAATCTTTCTACTACCCTGTTTAAGCTTTTCTTTAGTTTTCCTTACTTTTGAAGCAATTCTTTTTCTTACCATTTTTACCTCTTTTTGATTTCTTACTTTAGATATAAATCAATTGACCTTTATAAATTTAGTTTGGGGCTTCAAATAGTAAGCTTTAAAAGTCCAGTTCAATCTAATTTAATATAGCAGCGTGGAGCAGCCTGGAGTGCTCGTCGGGCCCATAACCCGGAGGCCGTTGGTTCAAATCCAACCGCTGCTATTTTTTCTTATTGGTTTTTTGGAAAAATCTTCAAATTCTTTTATTTTGTTAAACTTTGAAATAGTTAAGTAATAACTTTTGTCTATATTTGGACCTGTTAAACTAGAAAAAATACCTAATTTGTTTAATAATCTCTTAACATCTTTTAATCCTAAATAATTCATAGATTTTATTTTTAATCTGTTATATCTTTTTTCATGATATGCCTCATCTTCAAAAAATGCTTTCAGCCATTCTATTATTATTTTTTTGGGTGCTTTTTTTATTAAAATAGGAATTTTCCATTCTTTTGATTTAAAAGAACCAAATTTACTTATAAAATAATTAGCTCTTTTAACACTCCTAATACTTACTTCTCTATTTTTCCTCATTTTCATCTTTACCTTAAAAATCTTAGAAAAATCATTTCTAAACTTATTCAACAAATCTTGATTTTTATTGTAATAACCAATACCCCCAGAAAATTTTCTTCCCTTTTCTTTTGTTTTAAATATAAAAACACTTCCATCTCCACATAAATGGGCATGTATTCTTGCCAATTCTGGTGAAATATTTTCAGCAGAATTCATATCTGCATAAATATTTTAATTATTATAAAGCTTTTGATGTGTTTAACTTTTTATATGGTTTGGTCAAAATAAGGAGTAATCTTTTACAATTAATCTTAAAAACCCCGGTGATTTTTTTTAGTCATGGTTGAATTAATTCTAGGCATTGATGATGCAGGAAGAGGCCCCGTAATAGGGCCAATGGCATTAGCAGGCTGTTTAATAGACAAAGAAACAGAAAAGGAATTTAAGAAAATTGGTGTCAGAGATAGTAAACAATTAACAGATAAAAGAAGGGAATATCTTGCAGATATAATTAGAGAAAAAGCAGAAACCTTTGAGATAGTTTTAGCTTCTCCAACTGAAATAGATGCAACCTCTGAAGAAGGAAAAAATCTTAACAAATTAGAAGCAATAAAAATGGCTGAGATTATTAACAAAATAAACAAAGGATATAGTAAAATAAAAGTTATAATTGATTGCCCTTCTGTAAGTATTATTAAATGGACTAATTATCTAAAAACTAAAATAGATAATCTTTCTAATCTTGAAATTGTTTGTGAACATAAAGCAGATGTAAACCACATATCTGTAAGTGCCGCATCCATTCTTGCTAAATCAATGAGAGAAAAAGAAATGGCCGATTTAAGGGAGAAATATGGGAAAGAAATGGGCTCGGGGTATGCTTCAGACCCTTTAACATGTAGATTCTTAGAAAAACATGCTCAGAAGTATAAAGAAGATGGCATATTCAGAAAAACCTGGCAAACCTGGAAAGATCTTTGTAAGAAGGCTGAGCAAAAGGCATTGAATAATTTCTAATAATTCTTAGTTGAGTTTACTCTTTATCCGAATTATTTGGAATGGTATACTTATCTAAACCAATTTCTACTGCTGAACCAAAATTTAATCCACTTATAGATGTGGCAAAAATTCCTTTTGCATTTTGATTTCCAGTAATTGTAGAACCACTCTCGATAAAATTCTCTCCCATCAATAAACCATAAGCTCCTTGATTTCCATTAAATGTAGAATTCTCTTCAACATGATTGAATCCTCCCACTAAACCATAAGTTCCTTGATTTCCATTCATTGTAGAACCACTCTCGATAAAATTTTCTCCCCCAACTAAACCATAAGTTCCTTGATTTCCATTAAATGTAGAATTTTTTTCCAATTCATTTCCTGCTGCTATTAAACCAAATGTGTAGATATTTCCATTTTGATCATCTCCACAAGTTTTAACTATTGGCCATACCCCCCAAACATATTGGTTTTCTTGATGATTTCTTATTCTTACTGAACCAAAATGAACATTATCTTTTAAAGCAGTTGTTCCTATAAGTGCAAGTAAACCTCCAGCTACAACTCCTTTTACAGCATGTTTTTTTATTTTATTCCCTAAATTTGATAAAGATTCTCTGATTGTCATGTTTTTTACACTAATTTAATCTTTTTAAATCTTTGGGTATTGTTGTAACTTAATAATGGTTTCAAATATCTTTGATTAATTAGCTCGATATTTTATCAACCTACTAAAATCCCTGACGTTTATGTTTTAGTTTTTTAAGAATATGTTCTCTTATCTTTTCAGCTTGGTTTTCTTCTACTGCAGGGATATATCCTTCTGAGTGATAGCCTCCAGCCCTCATATTCACTGGCATAGAATAACCTGCCGTTTGGATTAATAAACTTGAAAACCCAAATATTCTTGCAATTATCCCCCTATGTATATC
>CAZOFF010000010.1:0-13081 GCA_964579165.1 Candidatus Woesearchaeota archaeon | reverse complement strand
ACCCGCATTACCAGGAATATTTGAATATTTTTTCCATATAATTCCTCTTTCTAATCTTATATTATCTTCTCCAATTTCATAATTCCAAAATTTGTAACTTAATCTAGCATATACCTCTGCCATGATTAATATAAATGTAACTAGTACTAAAAAACTAACAATAGCTATTAACCAGCTTATAGCTCCAAATGAACCAGCTAATATTACTGAAGATGGTCCAATCACAAACGCTAAAATAATTATCAAAAAAAGCAAACTACTATAAGCTTTCATTCTGAACAGCCATCTTGCACCAGGATGTAATTTTTCTTTCATATGGATAATACTCTATTTTGCTTTATAAATCTTAGGAGATTATTTAAATTATATATTAAAACTTAAAAACCCACTTAACTTATTTTGGGCATGGCATATATAAAAAACCTGGTGATGCATGGGTTTAAGAGCTTTGTGCGTAAGACAGAGATTCCTTTTACTCCAGAAATTAATGTTATTCTTGGCCCAAATGGGAGTGGAAAGAGCAATATAACAGATGCCTTATGTTTTGTTTTGGGGAGATTAAGCATTAAAAGCATGAGGGCTGCAAAAGCTAAGAATTTAATTTTTGCAGGAACAAAATTGGTCTCTCCTGCAAAAGAAGCCTCAGTTGAAATAGTATTTGACAATTCTGATAAAGTTTTTTCAATTGATAACAATGAAATTTCAATAAAAAGAATTGTAAGAAAAAACGGACAAAGTATTTACAAAATAAATGGAGAAACAAAAACCAGACAAGAAGTTCTTGTTCTTCTTGCTCAGGCAGGCATTGATCCGAATGGTTTTAATATTATTCTTCAGAATGAAATTCAAAATTTTGTAAGAATGCATACAGAAGAAAGACGTAAAGTTTTAGAAGAAGTTTCAGGAATTTCAATATATGAATCAAGAAAAGAGAAAGCACTTAAAGAACTAGAAAAAACAGATGAAAAATTAAAAGAAGTTCTTGCCATTTTAAGAGAGAGAACAATTTATTTAAACAATCTTGAAAAAGAAAGGCAACAAGCCCTTAAGTTTAAAAAATTAGAACAAGATTCTAAAAACTTAAAGGCAAGTATTCTCAATTATGATTTAAATGTAAAGCAAAAAGAACTGGACAGAATAAACAAAGAAACAGACATAAAATTCAAGTCAATAGAAAAAATTAGAAAAGACATTCTTCAAATGCAAAACTCCATAACAAGTCTAGATTCCAAGATTAAGTCTATTAATGACACAATACAAAAGTCAGCAGGTTTGGAACAAGAAAGGCTTAATCAAGAAATAAATGATATACGTGCTGAACTTGCAGGTCTAAGTGTAAAAATAGAAAATTATGAATCAAAATTCAAAGAAACAGAAAACAAAAAGCAAGAAACTGAAAAAATAATAAGAGACAATGAGCTATCCATACGAGAGTTAAATAAATCTTCTCCAAGTGTACAGAAAAAAGAAGGTGATATACAAAAAAAGAAAAAAGAGCTTGAAATTTTAGAAGAAAAAAGAAAGAGATTCTATATGGTTAAATCAGAGCTAAAGTCTTTAAAAGAAAGAATAGAAGACAAGAAAAATTCCTTGCAAGACGCTCAAAGAAATTCTGGCTTTATTCTAAAACAAATAGAACATTTAAGTGAAGGACTATTTGATAAAAAAACTTCTCAAGAAAAGCTTGATTTACTTCATTCTGTACTCTATGAAAATAAGTCTAAACTTGAGATTCTTGAAAGAAAACAAGTAGAATTAGAAAGAATAATCAATATTAGTGAGCACGAGATTTTCAAATTGGAAAATATTAAGAATGACATATCCAAAATGGACATTTGTCCTTTATGTAAAAGCACCATAACTCCAAGTCATATAAAATCTATTCATCAAGAGACAAACCCCAAGATAAAGGACTTACGAATTAAGTCAGAAGATGCAAAATCTAATATTAAAAAAATTCATGCAGAAAGACAAAAAACAATAAATGAAATAAATAAAGCAAATGATGAGTTAGTTAAAAGAGAGGCCGACTTATTTAAGATTTCTCAAATCCAAGAAAAAAATGAGCAAATAAAAAACTTTCAAATAAGCATTGATAAAATTAAAAGCGAAGTAGAAGAGTTACAAAAAAGAAATAAAAATCTTGAAAAAGGTTTTGATGATAATTCAAATATAGAACAGCAATATGAAACATTAAAAGTAGAAGTTCAGGAAATGTCTTATCTCTCTGAAGAAAATGTTGATTCAGAAATATCATTCAAACAAAGGGAGCTTGAAAGATCTAAGATATTATTAAAACAACTATTGAGAACGGAGGAGGATTTAACTGAAGAAATTAATTCTATGAAACGCATTATTGAAGATAAAGAGTCTAGTTTAGAAAATAAAATCAGTCAAGAAGAAGAATTATCCAAGAAATTCAAAAGGCTTATTGCAGAAAGAGACTTTTTACATGATAAAATAAGGCAAATTGAAGCCGATAAAATAGGAAAACAGAATGAAATTCATATTATTGAACAAGAAGTTAATAATCTTAAAATTGAAAAGGCAAGAGTCGATGCAGAATATGAAAATATCAAAACTGATTTACTTGCTTTTACAAGCATTGAGATAATTAAAGCAAGCAAAGAAGTGCTCTCAGAGAGATTAGCAAAAATTCAAGAAATACTTTCTAATATTGGCTCAGTTAATCTTAGATCTTTAGAGGTTTATGATTTGGTTAAACAAGAATATGATTCTGTAAGGCAAAAAGTAGAAACAGTTGAGCATGAAAAAAATAAGATATTGAAAATTACTCATGAAATAGATGTAAAGAAAAAGAAAACTTTCCTAAAAACTCTTTATTCTTTAAATGAAACTTTCTCCCGAAACTTTTCTCAGCTTTCTACAAAGGGCCATGTTTTTCTTGAATTGGAAAATAAAAAAGATCCTTTTGAAGGGGGGGTTAGTATTGTAGTTAAAGTTGGACAGGGAAAGTATTTTGATGTTACTTCTTTATCTGGGGGGGAGCAAACTCTTGTTGCTCTTTCGTTAATATTTGCAATACAAGAATTAAGCCCTTATTGTTTCTATATCTTAGATGAAATAGACGCCGCTTTGGATAAAAGAAACTCAGAAAGACTTGCTAGTTTATTGAATAAATACATGAAAAAAGGGCAGTATATAGTAGTCACACATAATGACGAAGTAATATCCAGTGCAAAGAATCTTTATGGAGTGAGTATGCATGATGGTGTGAGTAAAATAATAAGCTTGAAAGTTTAACACAGAAATAAAAGTAACCCGCCACATTTATGTGGCAGACAATTGCAAGGGCAATTGTCTTTTATTTCTGTCTCAAAAACTTCAAAACAAACCAGCTGGCTTTAGCTGGCAGTAAAACACAGGAAGTTTTTGATAACAGATAATTAATTGGATAATAAACGCTCATGTAGGTTTGCAGGGGGATAATATAATTCTTAATAAAAATATTTTACAATAGTCAGTATGGTAATTTTGATGTCAAGAAACTTGACGGAAACTTACTCTTTAAATAGCAAAGTTATAAAAATTTTAATGTCTTTCATATAATCATGAATTTAAATGAGAATTCAACTGAAAAGCAAAATTTATTGAATAGTTTAAAAAACAGTGGGATTGAAGGTTATATAATAGATGCTTTTTCAAAAGTCAAGAGAGAAGAGTTTATGCCAAAAGAGCTTAAACAAGTTGCTTATAAAGACACTTCTCAGCCAATAGGTCATGGGCAAACAATAAGCCAGCCATACACAATTGGTTTAATGCTGATGATGTTAAATCCAAAAAAATCTAGAAACATAAACAAAGTTCTTGAAATCGGCTCCGGTTCAGGTTATGTTTTAGCTTTAATGTCTGAAATATATGGAAAAAATGTAGAGATTTACGGAATTGAAAGATTAACCCCCATTTATGAAAATTCAATAAAAAACTTAAAAAATTATTCAAATGTTAAGGTCTATAATAAAAATGGCTTTGATGGATTAAAAGAACACGGGCCATTTGATAGAATTCTAATAAGTGCAGCAATTGATGAGATTCCTAAAGTGCTGGTTAAACAACTAAATAAAAATGGGGTAATAGTTGCTCCAATTTATAACCCCCAGAAAAATTGTCAAGATTTAGTTGCTTATCAAAAGCAGGGAAATAAATTAGTTGATATTGATATAAAAAGGGATTTTTTATTTGTGCCTTTTATTAACCCCTAGTTATTGAACTATAATTGAATCTTTATACCCTGCTTAACTCCGTGCAATTTAACAAGATTTTTTGAGCAGGATAGTGAATAAACTTCTTCTTTTTGGTTTATAATATCTCTAAAAGACACCTTATACATAAATCCTAACGATTCTGTACTTATCATAGTGGGAAATACTTTGTCCAAGAATACCCTATTAGGGATGACAATACTACCTAATAAATCTTCAGCTTTATTATTAGCTTCTCTTAAGAAGCATCTCCTATATTCTCTGTAGGTTTCATCAAATATGCTAAATGAATGGGCTCTGTTTATATTTTGCACAATTTTTAATGCCACATCTTTAGATTCTTGGTTTAGATTTCCATAAAACCAAGTATGCAACTTCATTTCTTCTGGTCCAATAAGCCATTCTTTAACTTCTTTTAAAAACCCCTCCCGTTTTAGCAATGCATAAAGATTGATTTCAGTTGTATCTACTGTGAAACCAATATCTATTCCTTGTAGTGGTTGTTCATATGGCATTTTTGTTTGTTCAGTTTAAACTATCTTACTATAAAAAAATAAATTAAAAAAATAAAAAATAAAAAAATTAAAAGAAAAGTTAGTAATAACTTTCGCCGAATTCTTCTGTTTTTTCAGGCTTTTTACCAACAAGTACGAAAAGAACAATTAGCAATACAACAAAGATTATTGCTAAAATAACAGTCAGTACAGTCACAGGACTTGCACCGATGCTCTTTCCTTCTACCTTAGTGTTAAGAGTAACTGCCTTTACAAGTTCTTCGCCTGAGAATACATTGACACTAAAGTCATATGATCCTTCAACATCTGAACTTGCAGTTATTGTTACAGCTTTGCTTGAGCCAGCTGCTACAGCAACAACAGTTTCACTTGCACTAACGCTTAAATCACTTGAAGTTTCAGGAACTACCCTATAAACTTTCAACTTGTTTGTTGGGTTAACGATTAAAACGCTATATTCAGCATCTTCCCCAGCAGCAACAGTTTTACTTGTTACAGTTGGAATAACGTCTCCACCACTGAATTCGTTGCTAATAACAACTTGTGTCACAGCACTTGATACTGTGTCATCGTTACTTGCTTCTACTTCAATTGTGTAGATACCTTCTTTCGCGTTTTCAGGGACTTCAAGATAAAGTCTTCCACTTACAGAATCTTCATCTTCATCGTCACATGATCTGCCTGTTGGGCTTAAGTCGCTTGCGTCATTGCATTCTAAAGCAACTAAGTCTCCGAAGTAAGCTGTTCTTTCAACACCAAGAGCTGCGATGCTTGCAGTTACATAAAGATCATCAAGATCATTGTAACCTATGCTTCTCAACACTACATCAACTGGAAGCATTTGACCTGCTTCAACTGATTGAGGTGTTTCTACAGACTTAATTTCAACATTGTAAGAATCTCTTTGAACTCTTAAAACAATGTCTTCTATTTCAGTTTCAACTCTTCCATCAGCTTCACTTTCGCCGTAGATTTTGATATTAAGGATTAATTCATCACTTAATTCATCTTTAAGCTCAGATGGAACTTTTAACTGAAGAGTCTTGCTGTACCTTTTTCCATCTTCAACGTCAAAAGGTGCTGTTAAGTCTTCAACATCTATTTTTTGGCCTTCAAGTTCTGCCTTCACTTTTACATCAGATGCATTAACATCTGAAGTAAAAACTACTCTTACAGAGATTGTTTCTCCAGCCAAAACACTTACTTCCCCACCAACAGGATAAACGAACAAATCGTCTACCCTAACATTAACACTACTAGCTAAATTACTTGAAGCACTTATAGTAGCGACAAGCAATAAAGCAGTTGCAATTGTTAGTAAAGAAACCCAAAGTTTTTTTGTTTCCATTGGATTTTATTTAAATTTAGTTAAAATCACGAGCTAAAATTAGTTTATAAACTTTATGGTGATAACATCTTTTTGTAATTAAATAATGAAAATTAATTAACTAAATGTAAGTAACAAGCAGTGAAGCTTTTTTTGTCGACGGGAAAATGACTCATTCAAGTAGTTAACAAATTTATACTTTTAACAGCTAATTTTTATGATTATATATATTCTTTAATAATTATATTTATATATAAAACTTATTAATTTTAAGTATGGAATACAAAGTTCAGCTAAAAGTTGATGGTGCAGTAAGTCATGGTTTAGGAATATCTTATCCAGATGTTTATACAAAAGAAGAAATTGTTCAAGCAGATGATAATGAAAGAGCTGTGGTTGAAGCAATTTGTTATGCTCTATCTATTGCTGAAAGCGCATTACATAATCCTGATAATGGATATGTAATAGTTACTTTAGAAAATATTTTTCAACAGGGTAGTGATAAGCCAATAGAACAATTTGAAATATTAAAAAAATTAAGATTAGATGATAAATTAAACGATAAGGGCAATCTTCAAGCTAGATGCGGTTTAATTGATAAAGCTCTTTTAGGTGGAGGAGAACATTTTCCAGAGCATTTAGAAAATGTTAAGAAAGATTTGTACTCCAGATTAAATTAACTAACTCCTTGATTATATAATTGCCTTAGTAAAATTAATAATGTGTTTCTATTAGAGTTATTTGATATAAAATAATGAGTTCTCAATATCTTAAAAATTAGTTAATTCTTCTCCAATCTCTCCAACATTATCTATTATATATGAATGAAGTTTATTAATTATAAATGCCTGTAGTTCTTCTTTTAAAATTCCATGGCAATTTTGAAGATTAGACTCTGGTTTAATAATACTTCCTAAAGGAACATCACAAGACATTTCTAACCCCTCTAAATCTCGTAAGTTTAATTTTCCCTCTTTAACTTGTACTAGTCTAACATCAATTTTGCATTCTCCATTATACTTCCCCCTAATTTCATAAAACCATATTGCATCTGTTGTATCACTTGTAAATTTTGTATCTGCACATTTCTCCTGATGAGCTTGAAAACATGCATTATCATCACATTTATAAGTATAAACTAAAGTAAAGTATAAAGCAAGAGCTAAAACAATGAATGCTATAACAAGCAGTACTTTCCAATTAACCGCCCCCTTTTTACTAACAAACATAATATAAATCAGCAAAAAGAATATTTAAAACTTTCATTTATGAAATATTAAAATTTCTTACATACTTAACATCTTAATCTTATTGCTTACAGCAGAAAAATTACTTGCTGAAATAACTTGACATCCAGCATCTTCAGCTGCATTAATCATATACATTGTTGCTGTTCCATCTATAACTAATATTATCAATTTTTCATTTTTTCTTACTCTTCTTAATGTTGAAGCAAGAGCTTTTGTTGATATTTCTTTAACTATTCTTAAATTCTCATCTAAGAAGAGTGTTTTTCCCGTTCCTTTATTTGTTTTTGCTATTTCTTTAATTTTATCCTTAACGTCATCTGTAAGATTTATATCTTCATTATTATTTTTTTCATCTCTTGAATCTGATTCTCTTTCTTCATATTTATTATGTTCATATCTATTTGTTCTCTCTTCTCTTTCTGCATTTCTATTTTCAAAAAAAAGAAAGTCACTGGCAGGAATTTTCTTTCTTAAAGCTATCAAAATTTCCTTGCCAGTTAATTCTTCAACTTCTTTTCCATCGGGTGCAATTGCAACGTTTTTGATTTTTGCATTATCCAAAACGTTTTTCACAATTAGCTTGCCTCCTCTGTCACCATCAACAAAGAGAGTGATTTCTTTTTTTTTACTTAGTTCTTTTATTGATTCAGGTAATTTGGTTCCATTCATAGCAATTACATTGTTCACGCCGTTTCTCAACAAATTAAGTACATCTGCTCTTCCTTCAACAACAATAACTTCATTATCTGTCAAATCTCCACAAGGAAGTTTTTCGTCTCCATATTGTTGTATTAACGCCATTTTAGCAGAGGTTTTAACCGTATGAGATATTTCCCTTGAATCGGTTGAGCCTTCAATCTTCTTCATAAGATCTTTCGCTCTTTCTATAATGTAATCTCTCTTAGTTCCTCTCACATCTTCTATTTTTTCAATTTCTATTTGCGCATCACTTGGCCCCATTCTTTCAATTGTTTCTATAGCCGCTGCAATTAAAGTTGTTTCAGATTGATCTAAGGCTGTTGGAATCATTATCATTCCAGTTGTTTTTTTATCACTTCTTTCTAAGTCAACTTCAATTCTGCCTATTTTGCCTTCTTTTTGGAGTTCTCTCATTTCAAGTTCACTTCCAAGTAAACCTTCTGTCTGTCCGAATAGAGCCCCAATTACATCTGGCTTTTCTAATGCGCCTTCTGCAACGAACTTTGCACGTATCATATATTTTATTGATACTGGGCTAACTTTTGCCATTTTTTCGTTTTCCTCCGAATTTATCGTTTAATTTAATTATCTAGAAAAATATAGAATTACTCTTACTAGTTTTTAACTTTCTTCTTATTGTCATTTCTTCAAATACTTCAAAAAATAGCATGATGCTAAAATGAAAGTGATTGTGATTTACGATTAAATTTAATGTAAACTGTAATTCGTAATGTGATATCTTTCTAACATATTTACACAGTTTAAAAGGTTTTTAAAGTTTGTGATAAGAATTAGTAAACTACTTCAACCAAATGGCTTGGCACTTGTCCAATTCTGTCTTTGCCAAATAGTTTTCTTTTAATATCTCCTGGTTTTCTATATATTGTAGCAAATTTTACTCTACTCCCATTTTCTATAGATGCCTCTAATGAATTGATGGATTTTTTAGAATTATCTTGAACTTCAAAAACATAATTCCCCTCATCTGTAGAAACAGTTAAAATATAGCTACCATCTACTAATTTCACAGATTCATTTCCAAAAAGAGCGCCACTCGATTTGATAAGCTTACTTTCTGTTCTTTGCTCATTTATAACTATTCCTTCCTTATATTTTGTATAGGGTATAAAAGAATTTATACTTCCTCCTACTAACCCAAGTCCTATTATGGCCATTCCACTCTGTATAATTATTTTATTTATTCTTTTCATGTTTTCATATTATTAGTTTCCTTTTTAAATTTTGCCTATCTATTCTATTCGTATTTTTTTCTTAGAATTTTTATATCCTCTTATACTTGTCCTCTCTTTCCCTAAAATACCTTTCAACTGCCTTACCATGATCAAAGGCAAAATCAATTTCATCAACTTCTTCTTTTTTTGCCCACTTAAACTCAGAGGATTCTTCATTAATTTTAAGATTATCAATGTTTTTTGGCTTAGCCTTAAAATAGAACTCAATGCAATGCATTTGCCCTCTTTGTTTTGGAGCACTATCAATATAAAACATGATTTCAATTTCCTTTAAATTAAGGTTTGTTTCCTCTTTAACCTCTAAAGCAATAGCTTCCATAAGGTTATTCATATAATCTACTTTCCCTCCAGGAAGACACCATTTATCCAAGCCATAATCTGTTTTAGCTCTTTTAAGAATTAATATTTCTCCCTTAGAATTTTCAATAATTGCTCTAACAACAGGAATTGGATGTTTCGTTTCCATAATCTTAAAAAGAAAATTGCCTTATAAAGTTATCTGTAAGAATTATTTTTTAATAGCCTGAATTATATTTTTAACTAATTCTGGGTTCTTATAAACTACAATCTTTATATCGCTTAAATTTGTTTTTGTAGAATACTTGTCCTTAAAATTATTTAACCCGTTAATCATCTCTTCTATAGCTTCCTCCGGTGTATTTTCCATAATGTTACTTGCTACTCCCATTCTTATTGTGGGAATTAACAAAGACTCATAGCCTTGAGTGTTTGCCGCCTCTAAACCATTGTAAATAACTTTGTTCAATGAAGAAATAACATCATCAACCACAAAAACTACATCTCTAAATTGACCTCTATGTTTTCCTGTTCCCTTTGCTATTATTGTTTGTAAATTATTAAGACAGGATATTTTATTGGCTTGAGAGTGATACATATCTCCGGCAACTCTTTGAATTGCTCTGTCAATTCCTCCATACCACATTCTTTCAGAATTAATTGCAGTCATTAACGCATCTGCAGGTATTTGGGTTATATCTCCCTCAACAACTTGAATTTTTGGAATTGTCATTTTATTTTAAATTATAATGAGTTTCAGTTTGATTAATCTGATTAACATGGTATTCAACAGGCACACCATTTATCTTGCTATAAAAATTTCTTGTCATTAACAAAAACAAATTCACTTTGTACTTGATCGGTGTTTATTGCAGGTTGTTCAACATAAATTCTTGATTGTTGCTCTATTTTCTCCCCAAGATTTTTTATATCCTGCCGAATATCATGAGCCAAGCTTCCAATTCCAATGGATAATCCAACTGCCATTATCACTAAATCAAATCTATCTGCATTTCCCATAAAAATCTCATAAGAAATTTATTTATAAACATTTGTATTCTGGATATATAAAATAAAAATTACTATCCAATAGTTAATGGTAAAATTTATAAATAATGGTAAATTATAGAATTTATGGAAAAAATAGTCTCTTTTGACAAGCAAGGAAGATTATACATACCAGAAGACATAAGAAAATCCTTAGATTCTAAAACTTTAGTTTTAAGAGCTTATAATAATGCCTTGATTATTGAAGCAATCGATGAAAATCCTATAGCTGCTTTAGGAAAGCTTGGAAAAGAAAAATTAAAAGGAAAATCTATCAAACTTTTAAGAAAAAAAGCGATGGAGGAAATAAAAAAGAATGCAATCAATAAAATACGCAGACTCTGATTTCTTTTTAGCATTATTAAAAGATTCTGATTGGCTTAAAGAAAAAGCCAAAAAAATATATGAACAAAACAAAGGTTCTCTTTATGTTTCACCATTTACCTTGGCAGAATTAATGGTAGTTTGTGTTAGAGAGGGTATTCCAGTAAAAGAAACACTATTTCAAATATCTAGAATCGCTGGCTTAACTTTTATAAAATGGAATTTATTTTTTAAGGCTGCTGAATATGTTGAATCAGGAGTAAGTGTTTTTGATGCTTTGCTTATGGCATTTGCCAAAGAAAGCGAAACGACTTTTTCACAAAAAAGCGAGATAATAAGTTCAGATAAAGTATACAAAAAATTTGGTTTTAATGTAATAGATTTAAAAGAAAAATAATATTTTATCAAAACTTTCCTTTAAGCATTTGATATTCTCGAATTTTGCCAAGATTTTCGTATAATCCAAGTAACTTTTCTTTTATCTCGAATTTTTCATTTTCACTTAGATTCATTGAAGCAAGTTTTTCATAAATCTTTACTGCCTGATTTCTCCTCTTTTCCTTTTCATAAATTTCTGCTTGTTTTTTGTAGAAGTCTTTTATTTCAAATAAAACTTCTGCTTTTTGGCTCGCATTTCCAAAGTTTATTGCCATTTTTAATGCCTCATCCGCTTTTTCAAATAATCCGGCTTTGGCATAAGCTTCTGTTTCTTTAACATAGCAATCTATTTTATCGTTAAATGTTAATGCTACTTCTGCAAGTCTTCCATATGTTTTAGCAACCTCAGAAAACATATATCTTCTTTCATATATAGAAACAAGTTTTAAATAACAAAATCTTCTTACATCAGTGGGGATATCTTTTATATCAAGAAATCTTGTCAAATGGTCAACTTGTACAAAATCTCCTTTATTTTTCAAAAATTCATCAATCTCCCCCCTTCCCATTCCTTTCTTGAGCATATAAAAATAATATAGAATTGCTTTATAAGCATTATTGTGAAATTTGTTTAGAATTTTTTTATCTTAATGCTATTAGTCCATCAAAGAAAACCCATTTTCCTTTAATATGTTCACAATATCTTTTGAAGTTCCTAAGAATAAAAACTCTTGTGCCTTCTTTTCAGTAAGGTGTAAATCCCAAAATAAACTAGACGCATGATGTTCGCTAAGAATTTTATGAGGTTGTAATCCTTTATTTATTGGATGTATTTCTATAAATTCTCCAAGAGAATTTGGTGAAGTAATTATCCCTCTTTGCATAGGTGAATATTCTCTTTTAATCCCTGCATAATTTATTGCAACAGGATTTCTTGAGATTTCTAGTTCTCCGCTTTCATTTATCCTTCCCGTTTTTATAACTGAAGGTATGCCATTTGTTAAAGCTTCAACTACATTTAAATCTGCTATTCGTAAATATTTATAGTATACTGGGGGGCGATATAGGTTTATCATTTTTAATATTGATTAATTATAATTATTTTTAATTTAAGTTAAAAAATTAGTGGGTTATTTCTTTTCAACAATTTCATTGCACATGCCTGCTGCAACTGTTTGTCCAGCATCTCTTACTGCAAACTTGCTCATATATGCATTAGTTTTTTGTGTTTCTAAGCATAAGTTTCCTTGAGGTCTAATTCTAACTTTTGCAGTATCTCCGTTCTTCAAGAAATCAGGATGTTCTTTAATAATTTCGCCTGTTCTTGGGTCAATTTGTGCAATAAGTTCTGTGAATTGGCATGGAACTTGAGCTGTGTGAACATGGAATACGGGAGTGTAGCCTTTAGCTAATACTGTTGGGTGATTAATAACTGTTATAGTAGCAATGAATTCTTTTACAATTGGGCATGGCGTATCAGCTGCACAAATAACATCCCCCCTTGCAATATCTTTCTTTCCAATTCCTCGAATATTAATTCCTACATTGTCTCCAGCAAGACCCTCGGGCATTGTTTCATGGTGCATCTCAATCGTCTTAACTTCCCCATTAATTCCTTCTCCAGTTCTGCCTGGAAGTACAATAACTTTTTGTCCAATTTTCATAATTCCTGTTTCAATCTTCCCAACAGGAACAGTTCCTATTCCAGTAATTTCATAAACATCTTGAACAGGCATTCTCATTGGAAGATCTGTTGGCAGGCTTGGTT
>CAZOFF010000009.1:16346-17547 GCA_964579165.1 Candidatus Woesearchaeota archaeon | reverse complement strand
TTCTGTTTCCAACCACCTAAATGACAATCAGCTAAATGTGCGAATTTCACCATTTTAAAAAAAGTCTAATTAAAACTTATAAAACTAAATCAGCCTTTCTCTATATAAAGATAATTGTAATCAAAAGGTTTTTTTCATCTACCTCAGCTTAAAAGCTAACGTTTGGATGCTCAAGATGCATCTTGGCATAAAGAAAGACTATCCTAAATATACTCTATTCTAATATATTTTATATTAGTTTTAGCTTATTTTTAGCTTATTTTTCAAACTATCCATATTTATTCTAATCTAATTTCCCAAACATAAAGTTTCTCAAAAAACAAGTCTTTTTTAGCTATTTTTTTCTTTTTATAACCCTTCCAAACTATACCCCTTGTTAAAGAACTAGTTAATAATAAAATTGCTCCATTTTTAGATAAATAATTTTTCGCTTGACTTAAAAATTTATTAATAATTTCATTTCCTTTAATTCCTCCTGTTGTTGCTAATTCTGAATCTTGAGGCTCGTGATAATTATTATCTTTAGGAAGATAAGGCGGATTAAAAACAATCAAATCGAATTTAAGATTTTTGTTTACATTTTCAAATAAATCTGATTGAATAACATTATGATAAAATTTATGGAGGTAATCAATTGAATCAGGGTCTATATCTACAAGATAAATATTTTCTTTTTTTATTCCAGAATCAATAATAGCTTCTGCCTGAATTCCAGAACCAGAACCCATATCTAAAATAAGATTTATTTTTTCTCTATTTTTTTTAATAAATTCTCTTATTTCTTCTGACAAAAAAAATGAATCTTCTGCTTGTTCGTAAATTGTCATAAAACCGAATATTGAAATTAGTTAATAAATTTTAAGGTTTATATAAATTAATGTAATGCCATAGATTAATATTACCTAGTGAATTTATTAACATAAACCAAATAGGGTTATAAATTATTAATAATTAAATTCAATAAAAATCTAACCAAAATTTGCTTGAAAAAAATTCAATATTTCCTCTTTAAAGAAGATTATGGCTATCATCCCCCCAACTAAAATAAGTAATAAAAATATTAAGAGAAATAATAAAAAACCACCTTTGCTCTTTTGTGTTTCATAATTGGAAACAATTTGTAATGATTGCATTTTTTCTCTTTGTTCTGGAGCGTTGTATTTGGGATATTGTTCTTGATATTGTTCTTGATATTGCCCCG
>CAZOFF010000009.1:0-16336 GCA_964579165.1 Candidatus Woesearchaeota archaeon | reverse complement strand
GTATTCCGCTTGTTGTGTGGGCATTTGTTGCTGCATGGGGATTATTTGCTGTGTAGGAAATTGCTGTGCTGGCAATTGCGATTGCATTGGAACTTTGTTGGGTGTTGAATGCCTTATTTGTTGTTCGTATGACTGATGCTGCTGAGGATGTATTGGAACATCATTATTTGGCATAACATTTTGTATTGTCTGGGGCATGTAATTTTTTTGCTGATTTACATTAGAATATTCCGGAATAGAGGGAACACTTGAAAATATACTTGCTTGAACTTCCCGTGCAGCTTTTTCTATTTCTTCTTTAGGATATCCTGCAGTATAAAAACTCATCATCGCGCCCTTAAGAGATTCTCCCCTCGATAAGGCGTATTTAATTCCTTCAACTAATTCTTGTTTTGCCATGCATAATACCTACGGTTTTCTTCGCTTAACCTTCCCTTCAAGTCTAGCAAATTTCATTTTAATTATCATTATTCTCTTTTTTTTATTAAAAATACAAGGTATTGCAAACTTTTAAATCTTTAATTTTTGACTATTTTGCATTAAATGACAATTCTTGCCAAACTTGTAACCCATTTCTTTACATAATTCAATCATTGGAATAAGTTTTTGCGTATCACCATGAGAAGGAATAACATGTTCGGGGTTTAATATTTTAATTAAGTCTCTTGCATCTTCTCTGCCACCATGGCCTGAAACATGAACATTATCAAATATTCTTACTCTATCCTTTTTTAATCTTTTATCTAATTGCCCTTTATTTGCAATATTAACTGAAACTGGAATTGTTTTTGATGCAAATATAACATTATCATCGCTACTTAAATCATAAGGAAGTTTTTTTCTTGCAATTCTATCTAATATACTTCCAGGCTCACCTTGATGCCCGGTGCAAACAACAACATATTTGTCTTTATTTTTATTAACTTTCTTTAACATAGATTCAACTTGTTTTTTATAAAAAGCTACTTTAATATCTTTTTCGAATGGACATATTTTTGCGTCTATAGAAGCTCTAACATACTTTCCAAGACTTCTTCCTAGAAAAACAATTTCTCTGTCAAGTTTTTTAGAAAAATCAACAACGCTTTTTAGTCTAGCAATATGGCTTGAGAAAGTTGAAACAATAATCCCCTTGTTTTCATTATTAACTGTGAGTAAAACTTCTTCAACTAAATCTCTCGCAATTTTTTCACTTGGAGTTTTTCTCTCATCTGAAGCATAAAGAGAATCAATTATCAATGCTTTAACACCGGTTTTAGAAAGTCTTTTCATGGCTTCATAATTTGGTTTGTTTCCTAAAACGGGAGAATTATCTAATTTATAATCATTAGAATAAACAATTGCTCCTTCTGGGGTATGAACTACCATTAAAGCTGTTTGAGGAGTTGAATGAGTCATATTAAGAAATTCAACTTGGTAATTTTTACTTTTTCCTTTAACATTATAAGAACTATTTGGCTGAACAACTCTTAAAGGATTTCTTAAACTTTGTTGTATATCTCTCATTTCTTGAGATTTATTTTGAAATCTATTTTGGGATTTATTTTGATTACTTTTTCTATTGGGAGAGTCATTCATTATTTGTTTTAAAACTTCTATTGTAAAAGGAGTTCCTACAACATCTGCTTTATATCTTGGTGCAATAAATGGAACAGCACCGACATGATCAAGATGTGCATGCCCGATTAACAATGCTCTTACTTTATTGCGCAATCCAAGCTTGTCAAGAATTAAGTCATCTGGAATAGCTCCAATAGAACGCATTTTAAATTCACTTAATTCAACTTGCTTAGTTTCTCCTCTTTCAGTTTCAGATTCTTGATGATCTATTACAGCCGGAAGAAAAATTCCTGCGTCTAAAAGAATAACATCATCACCAATTTTAACAGCAGACATGTTCTTTCCTACCTCATCATACCCCCCAATTGAAAATATTTCTACCATTTTTTAGTTGTATTTTATAATTTAGATTTTATATTTTAAGTTTTATTTCTCTTTTCTATAAAGTATTTATTATATAAATAGTGAATTTAGGTTTAAATATGTTTCAATAATATTCAAAAGTTTTAATAACTTTCAAGGGCTTGTTTGTTTATGAAAACACAAGGAGCTTTGAAATCTTTAAAACCTTCAATGAAAGAAAGAAAAAGGTATTTGTTGTTAGAAGGGCAAAATCTTCAGAAAAACATAGAAAATGCTATATTCGAATTTTCAGGTGTAATGGGAATGAAAAAAGCATCTCCAAGTTTTATTCAATTAAAAACAGGAAAAAACACAGCTATTCTTGCTATAAATCGTGAGGCCTTAAATCTTGTTAGAGCAAGTTTAGTTGTATGGCCTGAAAAAATAACTGTAAGAAGAGTCTCTGGAACATTAAAAGGATTGAGATTAAAAAATTAATACAATGATTATTTTCTAAAACCTTAATGTATTTAAAATAAATAATAACCTAGTTTTTATGGTTGAACCAATTAGATTAACAAAAAAAGAAGTAGACACATTTACTGCTCAGATTTACCTCGGATTAAGAGAAGGTTATGGGACATTGATTCATAATGAGCGAGAAGTAAGAGAAGTTTTACAAGATTATGTAAATAATAATAAATTTTGTGTAACAATAACTCCGACAGAATTTATTTATACTAGTAACCTCAAAAAAAGTGTAAATGGTAATGAACCGGGAGTAATAATAGGAATAATGAACTACCCAAGATTTCCATTAGAAAGAAAAACTTTAGAACAAAAAGCAGAAGAAATTGCTCTTTTGTGTAAGGAAAGATTCAAACAAAACAAGATTTCTATTGTATATCCTGATAGGACAGTAATGTTTGAAACTCCTGAAGAAAATAAATAATAAAAACCTTAATTTTTTATTACCAAAAAAGTGTTAAATTTTGTGAATTAAATAAGGGGTGTTAAGATGAGAAAGTTATAAGATTATTTTTGAGCAGGTAAATCATATTCCATAACTTGCTTCTCTAATTTTCTGAAATCTCCTGTTTCTCTTTTAGCTTGGTTTCCTCCACCAACTCTAACTAAAACATCAATATTATTAAGGAAGGTTTCGCTTTCTTGTCCCCACTCATCCCCAACAATTATTCTTTCATCAACTGCAAAACAATCATATTCTTCAGCTTTAGAACAAGCTATTCCTACTGTTCTCCAACCTCTTATCTTTGCTTCATTATATGCAAGAGCGGGAACTCCTAAATTTGTCAGCCCAGATACAACTGTTTTTGATTTATTTTGATGCTCTCTATCTATTCTATCATAAGCGTCTTTTAACAATCTTAGAGCCTCGTTTACATCAAATTTTTGAGCAGAATAACCTGTTACTCCAATTCTTAATTCATTGTTTTTCATAATTTCTTAGATTATTAATAGTATTTAAACTTTATCAACACATAATAAATTAGTAATACTCTTACCAAAAATTTTAAAAACCCCCAGTTCTTGCATAATTTAAGGAAGGAGATAAGAAGTAAATTTAAGTTTAGATTATAAACTTCTTTTGAATTAAGATTAAAATAGGAAAAAAATATGAAAACAATGAAATTTTCAAATAGATTTCAAGCCCCCACATTTACCGGAGGTAATAAGTAAATATGGAGATGCCAATAGATGTGCAACATCAAGCAATGGGTTATGACAGAACAGCAACTATGTTCTCTCCAGAAGGTCATTTGCTCCAAGTGGAATATGCAGAAAAAACAGTTAGACTTGGAAGCACTAGCATTGGCTTAGTTTGTAATGATGGAGTTTTAATTGTTGCGGATAAAAGGGTAAATGACAAATTAATAGTATCTAAGACAGCAAGTAAAATCTATGAAGTAGACGATAATATAGTCGCAAGTGCAGCCGGAATTGCCTCTGATGCAAGGATGTTAATGGAAAAAGCACAACTAACTGCTCAAAAACACAGAGTTACTTATGACTCACCAATTGAGCCAGAAGTGATTATAAGAGAATTATCTAACACAAAACAGATGTTTACACAATATGGTGGGGCAAGGCCATATGGAGTTTCTATTATGTTAGCAGGAACTAATAATGGAAAACCAGAACTTTATACAAGTGATGTAACTGGAAATTATAATGCTTATTTTGCTAATGCAATAGGGGAAAATGATGCGATAATAAAAGAAAGATTAAGAGAAAAATACAAAAAAGACATGACAATAAAACAGGGAGTAAAGCTTGTTTTCGAAATATTCAAAGAATTGAAAGGAAAAGATTTTGATCTAGAAAAATTTGAATTAGCTTTTATCCAAAATGATAAAGAAAGATTACAAAGAGTAGACGGCGAAGGATTAAAAGACTATACAAAATAAATAGAATAAAATGACTAATACTACGGCGAGAATTAGAAAAGAAGGAAAAGATTTTGAGATTATTGTTGACCTCGAAAAAGCTTTGAAATATAGGAGAGGGGAATCAAAAGATATAGATTTCTTAGAGGTTGACCAAATTTTTACTAATGCAAAAAAAGGAGACAGAGTACCAAATACTGAACTTGAAAAGGCTTTTGGAACTTCTGAGCTTTATGCAGTAGTAGATAGAATAGTTAAACATGGAGATATACTCCTAACACAGGAATATAGAGATGAAGAAAGAGAGAAAAAATTCAAGCAGGTTATTGATTTTTTAGTTGTAAATGCTATTGAACCTTCAAGTGGTAGACCACATACCCCTGAAAGAATAAAATCTGCATTAGAACAAGCAAATGTTAATATAAAAAATGCTCCAATTGAAGAACAAATAATGGAGATAATAGACAAAATCAGTGCCATTATACCTATCAAAGTTCAGGTAAAAAAGATAAAGATTACTATTCCATCCATACACACTGGAAAAGCTTATGGTTTGATAACTAAATATAAAGACAAAGAAAACTGGCTTGCAAATGGAGATTTAGAAGTTGTGCTACACATACCCGCCGGATCAGTTATGGGTTTTTATGATAAATTAAACTCAATTACTCATGGAAGTGCTCTAAGTGAAGAAATTAAGGAAGACTAAAGGTTAAGTTTAAAAGGCATGAAAATCAAAAAATATAAACAAAGATAAAAAAATAAAAAAATGACAACAACAATTAATCAACAAGTTAAGGAAAATGAGAGATTGGACAAAGAAACTAGTAGAAATCTACTTTTGTCTATAAAATCACAAGATAATGCCGTTAATATATTCGAATATTTAATGGAAAAGAAAGATTATAACGCTGCTTTTGATATAATAACTTGTGGTAAATATTTTATAAAAGGATTGACTTTAAAACAAATCGAAAATGCTTGCTACAAATTTCAAGAAGGCAATCATCAGGAATATACTGAAAGATTCTTAAATGAATTAAAAATCTCATGGGGTACATTAAATAATATGTGTAAAATAAAAAAATGACAACAGAAAATAATGAAAGTAGAAAGATTGTGATTCCTGGAGAAATAATTGTTTCTGGAGAAGATTATCTTCCTGGAGAAGGAACAGAAAAAAAAGGCAAGAATATCGTCGCTGCTAGATATGGATTGGCAGAAGAATCGAATAGGCTTGTTAAAGTTATTGCTTTATCTGGAGCTTATTTTCCAAGAGGAGGAAATGTTGTTATAGGAAAAGTAGAAAACATAACATTCAATGGATGGATTATTAATATTGGTTCTGCTGCAAATGCTTTTCTCTCTGTTAGTGAATATCCAAGATACGTTAGAAGTGATGAAATTGAAGAAGTTATGTCAATAGGGGATATGATAGTTGCTAAAGTCCTTGGAGCAAGAAGAAAATCAATAGACCTTACTGTTAAATCAAGGGGCCTTGGAAAGTTAACTGATGGAATGATTATTGAGATAAATTCAAATAAAGTTCCGAGGGTTATAGGAAAGTCTGGAAGCATGGTTAATATAATCAAAGAAGAGACTGGATGCAATATTACTGTTGGTCAAAATGGTTTAATATGGCTTAAAGGGAATTCAATTGAAGAGGAACTTTTAGCTAAAAAAGCAATACAATTTATAATAGACAGAGCCACAACAAGTGGACTAACAGAAAAAATACAAGAATGGTTTAAAAAAGAAAAGAAACAAATAAAAAAAGAAAAGGGAGATGAGGAATAATTATCAAAATGGCAAAAGAATTTAAAAGACTAGACGGAAGAAAAGTTAATGAAATAAGGGAAATGGAAGCGAAAGTAGGAATTGTTCCAAATGCAGATGGAAGCGCAATGTTCAGATTTGGGGATACTATTGCAATTGCAGCAGTTTATGGGCCTAAAGAAATGCATCCTCAACATTCGCAAGATCCTTCAACAGGAGTTTTAAGGTGCACTTATAATATGTTGAGTTTTTCTGTTTCAGAAAGAATTAGACCCGGCCCTTCAAGAAGAAGCTCGGAAATAAGTAAGATTACTGAATGGGCATTAAAACCCATTATAGATATTGAGCAATTTCCAGGAACAGTTGTTGATGTTCATATACAAATTGTACAGGCAGATGCTTCTACAAGATGTGCCGGAATAAATGCTGCGGCTCTTGCATTAGCACATGCAGGAATTCCAATGAGAGACCTTGTTTCTAGCATCTCAATAGGAAAACTTGATAAACAACTTGTGGTGGATGTAAACAAATTAGAAGAAGATTGGGAAGAAGGAGAAGGAGCAACAGATATTCCTTTTGCATTTACTTCTCAAGGAAATGAGGTTAGTTTAATGCAATTAGATGGAAAAATCTCAATGAAAGAATACAAAGAAGCTGTGAAACTTGCACATGAAGCAATAAAGAAAGTTTATGAAGTACAGAAAAAAGCATTAAAAGATAGTATAAAAGATATTGGAGGGGAAGATTAAACAAGCGTAAATAAAAATGGAAACAATAAAATTAAAAATTTTAAGCTTCCCTTTTTATAAGGAAGCATAAATAAAAATGGAAACATCAAAATTAACAATAAATAGAATTAAAGAATATCTTTCTCAAGGAAAAAGATTCGATGGAAGAAAACCAGAGGAATTTAGGGAGATATTTATTGAAAAAAACATTTCAAAAAAAGCAGAGGGATCTGTAAGAGTTAAAATAGGAAAAACAGAAGTTTTAGTTGGAATAAAATTAGATGTTGGAGAACCTTACCCAGATAGTAAAGATAAAGGGAATTTAATTACAAGCGCTGAACTGTTGCCTTTAAGCTCAGAAAGATTTGAGTTGGGCCCACCGAAGATTGATGCAATTGAATTGGGAAGAATAATTGATAGGGGGGTTAGAGAAAGCAAATTTATTGATTTTGAAAAATTGTGCATTAAAGAAGGTGAAAAAGTTTGGACAGTTTATATTGATATTTATTCTATTAACGACGATGGAAATTTATTGGATGCGGCGGGCATAGGAGCAATAGTTGCATTAAAAAATGCTAAAATGCCTAAGTACGATGAAAAAGAAGAAACAGTTCTTTTTGATGAAAAAACAAATACTTCTGTTCCATTATCAGACAATATACCTTTTTCAATAACAATAAGAAAAATAGGAAACAAGTTTTTGGTTGATCCAACAATTGAAGAAGAAGATGCAGAAGAAACAAGAATTACTATGGGGGTATCTAAAGGGGATATAATGTCTTCAATGCAAAAGGGAAAAGAAACATCGCTAACCATAGAACAAGTTTCAGAAGCATTGGATTTAGCTGAAAAAGCTTGGAAAACAAACTGGCCCAAGATTGAAAAGTTTTTAAAATAAAATTCGTTCATAATCATAGACAAACAATCACTAATAATAAAAATAAAATGAAAATACAAGACTTCACAAAATATGAAATTGCAAGAATTCTTGGAGCAAGAGCATTGCAAATTTCTATGAACGCTCCGTTATTAATTAAAATAAGCCAAGAAGATTTAGAAAGAATAAAATTTGATGCAATTAAAATCGCTCAAATTGAATTAGAATCAGAAGTGTTACCCATTAATGTTAAAAAACCGTTCCCTGAAAGAAAAGATGAAGAGCTTAAAAAAGCAAAGGTTCCAGCTCCAGATAGTAAGATAAATGACAAAGAAAAACAAGAAATGGAAGAGAAAGAAGAAGAGGAAATAAGCAAGGAAGGGGAAATAATGGAACTTGCCCAGCCAGATGACGAAGTCGAAGAAGATTCTGGAACAGAAGAAAGCGAAACGGAGTAAAAAAATAATTCTAAATTTTTTAAATCTATTCTATATCACTCAAATAACCCTCTAAAATCAATTAAAGTATCCCACTTGTTGTTTTTATTTTTGTATTTGTTTTTTGCAATAAGAACAACACGAGAAGGAATATGCTCTGAGGCAATGCCATAGCCATTCAAATGCTTGACTAGTTTTTTTGAAAATTCAACAATCTCTTCATGTAATGGCATGTTTTCCCTTTCTAATCTTTCTTGAGATGCACCAACATGCATATATGACTTAACTTCTATAAAATCTGGCGAACCTTTAAGAATAAGTTCTGCATATTTATTTATCAAATCATTAGACATATTATAATCTTTGATTAAAGTTAGTCTTATACATGTTCTATGTTTCTTTTTAGATAAGTATTCAAGGCTTTTGTTTAGTCTTTCCCAATAATCATTAAATAGAGGAACATCAATCTTTTTTAATAATAATTTTGTTGGGGCATCTAAACTTAAATATAATTGCGTAACAGGAGCAAGATTTTTTATAGCTTCTGGATGCTGTCCATTTGTAACAAGGAAGGTAGATATTTTGTTTTTGTGAAATAAATTAATAAGTTCATTTATCTTTGGATAGATTATTGGTTCGCCACTAAGGCTTAAGGCAACATGCTTAACATATTTAGAAAATCTATAAGCGGTTTTATTTGTTTTTTTATTATTCTTAAATCCTATTAATAGTTTATGGTGGGCTTTCAAAGCTTCTTCAAATATTTCTTCAGGAGAATCTGTTTTCCATTTCCATTCCCTGCTTACAGGCGCTTTATAATCTCGCCAACAGAATATACATCTATTAGCACATGACATGCTTGGGGTCATTTGCAAGCATTGATGGCTTTGTATTCCATAAAATTTGCCTTTATAACAAGAACCTTGCCCATTAAGAGCACTCCTTGTCCAACCACAAGTTTTAACAGTAGAATGCTTATTTTTGCCTACTACTCTATATTTCTGCTTTTCAAGTTTTTTTATTGCTTTTTCATCTAACATATTTGATAATAATTGATGGGGATTAAAAAGGTTTTTATAAGAAAGAAAACTTAAGAGTCTATGGTTAGCATAAAAGAGGTAAATGCAGTAACAATACTTGATTCTAGAGGAGAGAAGACAATAAAGGTTTCTATTAAAACTAATACAGGAGATTTTTCTGCTTCTGCTCCACAAGGAAAATCAATCGGGAAATATGAAGTTAAAACTTATAAAAAGGATATCGAAGAAGATATTAAACAAATAAAAAACATGAGCGATTATTTTGCAGATGAAAAATATAATGATTTTGATGATTTAAGAAAAGCAGAAGATATTCTTGCCGGACATGTTGGGGGCAATACAATAATAGCCTTAGAATATGCAATACTTAAGGCAATTGCAAAAGAACAAAAAAAACAAGTTTGGCAAATTGTTTCAGATAATATTAATACAAGACCAAAAAAATTTCCAAGACTTGTGGGAAATGTTGTTGGAGGAGGAAAACATTCAACAACACAGGATTCAGAAATACGCAAGCCAGATTTTCAAGAATTTTTGCTTATTCCCTTAGAAAAACCAATCAAGGCTTTTGAAACAAACAAGAAAGCAAAAGAAAAAACAAAAATTCTCTTGATTGAAAATGATAAAAATTTTAAATCTGAAACAAACGATGAAAATGCTTGGAAAACTTCATTAAATGAGCGCGAGATTTTGGATGTCCTAAGTTATTTAAAACCAAATATTCCTCTTGGTTTGGATATTGCAAGTTCTGGATTTTTTAGCAGAAAAAAATACCATTATTTAAATCCAAAACTAGACAGAACAATAGGAGAACAATTAGTTTATTTAAGCAGTTTGATTGAAAAATTTGATATCCTTTACATCGAGGATCCTTTTGAAGAAAACGATTTTGAAGGATTTGCAAAACTACTTAAGAAGTTTCCAAACAGGCTTATTGTTGGTGATGATTTAACTGTTACAAATAGCCAAAGATTAGAAAAAGCAATAGAAAACAAATCAATAAATGCTATAATAATTAAACCAAATCAATGCGGTTCTTTAATTGAAGTGAAAAAAGTGTGTGGATTGGCTAAAAAAAATAATATTAAACTTGTGTTTAGCCATAGAAGCGGAGAAACAGAAGAAAGTATTTTGGCTGATTTAGCAATAGGCTTTGAAGCCGATTTTTTTAAATGTGGAATAAATGGCAAAGAAAGAGAAGCTAAGCTAAAAAGATTAGCTGATATTGAAAAAGAAGCAAAGTGAAAAAATAATAAAATGACTAACTTGGAAGATAATACAACAGATAAAATCAATGAAACAGATGTTTTAAGTATAGATGAAGAAAATCTAATAAGATTAAACAAAAAGCAGTGGCAACAAATCGCTAAAGGAATGATATGTAGTATTAAAGGACATGTAGATTCTATTAACATGAAAATTGTTGTATACCATAACTTCCCAATAGTTATTTATGGAAATTGTGAAAGATGCGGTGAATTTTATGCTCGACCAGCAAGTATTGACGAAGGGGGGATAATTAATGCATTCTGCCCTAAAAATCAAGAAGAAAGAGGTTGGGCAATGGAATATATTTCAATGAAAGGGGAGATTAAAAGAAACAATAATCCTAACTAATTAAAGCCGTTGTTTTTATTTTTGAATTTGTCTACGTAATATTATTCATTAAACTATCTTGGAAAAAAGCGGCATAACCCCCCGAAGCTAATTTAATTGCTGTAAGCATTAGTTTTTTATTTTAAAACCTTTAATGACCAGATTATTCCAAAAACTAAAAGATAGTGTTAAGTCAAGTTCATAACCCAACATTTTGCGCGAATTAAAATGTTTTCACTCATGATATTTTTTAGATGGATAATCAAGAAAATAATCATTAATCATATTAGTCATAATTGTCGAGGAGATTTTTATTAGCCATTTGATTATTAGTTTGATTTTATCGCTGTTAAACTCCCCGACGAACGAAGTGAAGAGAATGCAATGTGGTCGGCCGGAGGGAAAAGCCATGGGAGGCAAAACAAAATATTTATAAACTACCTTTTTTCAATTAAACTATGAGAATAGATTATCAACATAACTTGACACAAGAAGAAGCATATAGAAGAATAAATAATCTTTTAACAGATTTACAAAAACAATATGCTGACAAAATAAGGAACCCCCAAACAAGCTGGAGTCCAGAACATACAAGAATGAGTTACAGTATGGAAATAATGGGATTCGGCACAAAAGGAGAGGTTACTTTACAAGATGGTCAAATTAGTCTTGAAGGAAAATTGCCGTTTATGGCTAAAATGTTTAGCGGAAAAATCGAAGAGATGGTTCGAAAACAATTAGATAATTTACTTGCTTGATTTCTAAATAAAATTCTTGCCCCGTAGTGATTGAATTTAACTCTGTATTAATTTAATTATTAGTTTGATTTTATAAATTTGCGACAAAGGAGCAGTATATTTTTTGGATAAGTTTTTTAAGAGAAGTTTTTAGTTAATTAAGTCATATTCAAGGTTTGCTTAACAGATAGAAAACCTTTAAAAAGCGAATTTTTCTTAAACACTTATGCCTAAAAAGAAAAAAGAAGAAACAGAAGAAAACCAAGAAGCAGTGGAAGAAAATGTTGGAGAAGTAAAAGAGAGTACAAAAGAAATGAAAGGAATAGAAGAAGAACTTTCTGAAGAAGAATTAGAAAAAGTGGCTGAAGCTGAATCACTTGAGACAGAAACTAAAGAAATATCCAAAAAGCCAAAAAAGAAAACAAATGATGAATCTTTTGCATTAAGCGAAGAAGAAATCGAAGCAAAGAAAAAAGAATTACTTGAAAGAGCAAAGAAACTTACTTCTAAAATTGATATTACTAAAACAGAAGAACTTAAAGAACAAGTTAGAACTAAGAAAAAAACAGAAACATTATTGCCTTTAGAGGAATATGTTAAAGCGGGGATTTACCTTGGCACTAGGGTTGTGACCCCTGAAATGAGAAAATATGTTTATAGAAGAAGAGCGGATGGTTTAGCAATATTAAATACAGATACTATAGATGAAAAATTAAAAGAGGGAATTGAATTTTTATCTAGATTTAATCCGAAGGAAGTGATTGTTGTATGCAAAAGACAAGCGGGATGGAAAGTGGCACAAAAATTCTCTGAACTTACAGGAATAAGAGCTTTCACAAAGAAATATCCTGCTGGAATTTTAACAAACACTACCTTGCCCGATTTTTTTGAAAACGAACTAACAGTTGTTTTTGATTCTTGGCTGGACAAAAATGCATTGCATGATACATTAAAGGTTCATAAAAAAGTTTTAATGATAGCGGACACAAATAATTTTATAAAGGGAGCAAATCAGATAATTATAGGGAATAATAAATCTCCAAAAAGTTTAGGGATCATATTTTATTTATTAACCAAAGGATATTGTAAAGCAAAAGGTCTTGATGAATCTCAAATACCTAGTTTAGATTGGTGGACAAGTGGAGAAGAAGAAAATTAGTATATTCTATTAAAACAATATTTATAAGATAATAGGCTATAAAATAAAAAATGGAAAGACATGTTTTTTTAAAATACAAAAGATGGACATTGGAAGAATTAAAAGCCCAAGATATAGAAAGCTTGGATGAATTAAGTGGAGAACCCAGAAGAGATTATTTTGTTGTGAGAGATAAAATAAATGAGAGGGATATTATTTATCATCCAACTGGAGCTTTTGAACAGCAAACAGATAAAGAGAGCGAAAATAAGGATATAACGAGTTTGCTTGATTTTGAGCTATTTACTGCAGTTGGAATAGATTATTTTTCCCACAATCCAAATACTTTTCCAGAAGAAATTACAATAACTGTTGGTGTTAAAGTTACTAAACCTTGCTTATATTGTAGATAGATGATCTTTAAAAAGGAAAGTTTTTTATAAATCTTATGACAGAAACAGCTCGAGAACCCTTAGAATTTGAAATAGGTTATCGATTTCCAACAGGAGAGCAATTTATGCGAGCACAATCGCATATACAAGCGTTAGATTCTTTTGAGAATATATCTAGTGAGAGTGAAAAAAGAATCCCATTTGTACGAGTTCGTGGAAAAAAAGGAACTAATCTAGAAGGCTTATCAATAGATTTAGCAGTGGGAGGATTACGTTGTAGAGGAAAATCTTACAAACAAATTGAAGACTTTGTTAAAACACTTAATGCTAACGGTTATAATCCTCAAGAAACAAATAGATATCTGCTTACAGATAAAGAATTGACAAAAAGACTAAACAAAGCTGTAGAAGAACATATGGCACTTTTTGGAGAATTATATCAATCTTTATAATCTTTCTCTAAACCTTGAAGAATAACCAGCTCTTTTTTCTTTGCTCTTCACTTTTGCCGTAGTTACTTTTTATTAAAACATAATTTCCATTTAGTTTCTTGCCATTGATATTTATCTCAATCTTCTTTTTATCCATGGCTTTTGTAAGGTAAGTTCCTTTATCCCACAACTTAACTGTTCCTTTTCCATAACCTTCTTTTATTTCTCCTTGAAAAAAAGCATAATCAAGAGGATGGTCTTCTGTTTGTATTGCAAGTCTCTTTGTTCCTTTTTCTTTTAAGACATCTGGAGATTTTGGAATTGCCCAGCTTAATAAAATGCCTTCATGCTCGAGCCTTAAGTCCCAGTGCAAATGGCTACTAGCATGGTGTTCTTGGATGCTGTAAATATTTCCCTTACTAGGACTTTTAACTATCGCCTTAGGTTCTCCGCTCTTTGTAAAATTTCTTTTTGATTCATATACCTTTAATTTTGATGTAGACATTTTATACCAATCTGTATTGATTATGTTTATACGAGCATAATAATACTTATAAATTATTACTTGGTGACTTCTCTAGATAATATAAACATTAAAAATAAAATGAAATCATTAGCAAAAAAATTAATTGTTTCTGGTTTTTTAATTGCTAGTGCTTTAACAACTTCTTGTTCAATGAATAATTTAGGTTTAAACTTCAAACCAAAAACAAAAGAAATGCAAATTAATGCTCCAAAAGATGAATATTATGAAAATGGCTTTACTGTTTACAAAGAATTAACCGGAGGAATATTAAAATACGAATATCTTAAAGGGATTAAAGAAGAAATTACATACATTGAAAATGGAAAAGAAATGTATCATTATTCAGATTATGGAAAAAATTTAGTTTTAGATGGAAAAGCAGATTATTTTTGTTTTATGAATGAAACAATAAGGCAAGAATACGGTTTTCAACAAATAAATAATCAAATGAATGAGAATTTCTCAAGACTTAAAAGCCTATTTGATAAAAATATAAATGTACAAAGGATTAAATCAAAAAATTAAAATGATAAAAACAGATTTTAAAAAACAATTTATTTATAAGCCACTAATTTATGCTTCATTGGCGACTTCTATAATTATTGCTAGTGCAATTTTTGTTAATAACAATAATAAACAAGAAATGAAAATGCAACAAGAAATATTATATGGAAAAAGCGAAGAAAAAAGATTAGAAAGACAAAGAGCAATAAAAAATATCATAGACACTGCAATAGAATTAAAAAGCAAGGGAGAAGTAAATGAAACGGATTATCTTAATGAATATGAATATGGCATCAATGTTAAAAATGAAGATGATTCTATATTTTTCTCAAGAAAATTTCTAAAAGAAGAAAACAGACTTGAGACAATAATAACTGTCTATAATGTAAGAGAGAAAACAATTGAAAGGTATATTGACAAAGAAAGTGATACTACAACAGATAATTTTGAAATATCTATAAATGGAATCTTGGACGGTTATTCCCGACAAGAAGATTATGGAAAAGATAATGCAATTAACGAGATTTTTGATTATGGGGATAATTTATTTAAGGATTTAAATTATACATTTGAAAATCATCCTTATTCTGAATTGTTTAATGAGATATTGGATTTAAATTAATATAAATAAAATGGAAAAAAAAGATAAAGCTGGAGAAAATAAAATAAAAAAATGGCCAACAAAAAAAGAAGTGTTAGACACTATTAGATTTTTGGCTATGAGTCTTGCTGTAGTTGGGGGTGCATATTGGGTAGCAAAACAAAATTTGGAACAAGAGAATTATAGAAAAGACTTAATCACACAAATAGAAGAAATAGAAGACAGAAGAGGAAATGGAAATGGAAAATTAGATTATAATGAATTTGCAAATGTTTATCAAGTTATAGACGAGGAAACAAGCCAAACAAGTAATTTAAGTTTTGATTCTGCACAACCATTTAGAAAATTGACAACAAAAGAATTGGAAGTTTATTTAAACGAAATGACTAAAAATGGGTATTATGATAAGATTTAAGATTATATTATAAACACATAAGCTTTAAAAATAAAAATAAAATTTGTAATTTATGGGAGCATTATATAATAGTAGACAAGGAAGAGTTGTTTCTTTACATAAAAAGTATGATGAAATGATGAAAAAAAATTTTGTAGATGTTTTAATTGATCAAGGTAAAGGAAATAAAGTATCAGAACCATTTTATGGTCAACTTCCAAAAAGTTTAGTTGGAAAAGTGATACATATGGCCATTGAAGAATGGACTTTAAAAAGAAATGATCAAACTATTACTGTTATTGAAACTGGTAAAAAGTATGGTGGTAGATTAGAATTTCAATTCGATTAGACTCTAAATAAAAAATTATTTTTAAGTATTACAACCTAAAAATTTCCATTAATTTCTCCTCGCTTATTTCTTGAAATTTTCGTTTTTTGCACCACATTCATGACAGAACTTTTGTCTTTCATCCAAATTAGTTCCACAACTAGGACATTTAGAAGTTATTGGTTTGACTTCTACAACCGTTTTATATCCTGCTTTCCCAGAAACAATTTTTGAAAATATTATTTAAAAATGTTTTTGGAATAAAAAATTCAACGTAAGGTTTATAAAGCACATTTTCTCCAAGATACTGTAATTAAGATGAGTGCCTTAACATTGTGCAAAGATGTTTATATTTTATGCATTAAGGTATGAGGTATGTAAAAGCAGTTATCTTAGTTGTAGTTCTTTTTAATAATAATGAACAGCCAATAGTAGGAGTATGTGTGAAGTGTTTTTCTTTCTTATATGAAAAACGCGCCGTTTCACTGAGTTCGACGTTATTAATTTCACGTCGTGAAATT
>CAZOFF010000008.1:5885-17659 GCA_964579165.1 Candidatus Woesearchaeota archaeon | reverse complement strand
AGAACAGCAAGATAAGACAATTAATGCATTAAAGGAAATTTTGAGAGAAATTGATGATATATAGTAAATAAGAATAATGCTTAAAAATGAATAAGTTTATGAAAATTTATGAATGATTTAAAAGATTATACTGGGATTATTATCACAAATATTAAGCCTATTATTGAAAATGAAACAGTGGTTATGAGAGAATTATTCAAAGGAATAACTTCCCAACAACAAACAGTATTTAGAGGAATGCCAGGAACAGAATTTGGAAATCACTTTCATAAACCAACTCATCCTTTTAAAAATCCAGAAAGAAATTACGTGGTGTCGGGAAAAGGAATTTTTAAAATTATAGATTTAAGATGGAACAAAGAAATAGAACTTGAAAAGAGAATTAATGAAGGTGATGAAATAATTATTGAAGCGGGGGTTTATCATGCACTAATACCTTTAACACCCATAACATTACTTGAAAATTTAAGTGTCACATATAACCCATCAAATCCAAATACTTTTAAAGGTCTAGAAGAATACAAAAATTATATAAAATCTATTAAGAACTAACTATCCAAAAGTTAAACAATTCTCAAACAAGGATTATAAATAATAAATTTACCACCTCTTTTTAAGTAATCCTTCTCCTTCCCCAGAATTTCTTTTTCATGATTCCACGCAAGCAATAAAGTATAAGGGGGATTATCTTGTCTAAAATGTTCTGGTGAAACAATGGGGATATGTTTTCCAGGCGAAAATTTCCTTTGTTTTTCAGGAGTGGAATCAGAGATGTAATCTAAAAATTCTGTTCCTATGCCACAATAATTTAAAGCAGTACTACTTTTACAGGTTGCTGCATAACCTGCTAGTTTATAACCATTTTCTTTTAATAATCTTAAAAAATCTCTTAAATTCTTTTTTATTCTTTCAACTCTTTCGGCAAAAGCTTGATAAGTAGAAAAAGAATTTAAACCAATTTTGTCTTCTTGCTCCAGAATTTTTCTTACTTTCTCAGATATTGGACGAGAATCACTTTGCCTCTTAACATACACTCTCATTGAACCTCCATGAACATCTTGTTCTTGAACATCAAAAATTTCCATTCCATGCATTTTCATCAAGTTTTGTAAAGAAGTTATACAAAAATAATAAACATGTTCATCGTAAAATTGATCAAATGAATTTTTTTCAAGAATGTAAGGCATGTATGGATCTTGAAAAACAAAAACACCATTATCATCCATTAAAATGTTTATACCCCTCATTAGTTCATGTAAATCACCAATATTTAAGATTACATTAGCAGATAATATTGCCTTAGCCTTACCCTTTGTATTAACAATTTTTCTTGCTAAATCTTCTGTAAAGAATTCAGTTACATTTTCTATTCCTTTTGCTCTTGCTACATTTGCTACATTTGTTCCAGGTTCTATTCCCAAAACTCTTACTTTTGCTTGGTCAAATGCTTGCAACATTATGCCATCATTGCTTCCAATTTCCACAACTAAGTCATTCATTTTCATGAATTTAGTTGCTATTTCTTGTGCAAACTCTGCAAAATGTTTTTGCATAAATTGAGATGTTGAAGAATAAAAAAGATATTCAGTAGAACCATCTTCCTGAGGAGTAATGTATTTTTCATAAGGAACAAATTCGGTCAATTGAACCATCTTGCAATTATTGCAAAATGCAGCTTCTAAATCATACATATATTCCTTAAACTCTCCAATGTTTAAACCATCAAGTTGTTCTTTAGTAAGATAAGTATTAGATATGGGTACTTTGCCAAAGGGCAAGAAAACATTAAGGATATCCCCACAAATTCTGCACTTTTTATCCATGAATATAACTTAAGAAGCGAATTTATAAAGATTGTTGTTGAAAAATTGTACCTAATTCTTTATTATTGATTTCATATATAATCAATATTGGCTGCTCACCAGATTGAAATACTCTTAATGGAACAAAAACTTGAGGATATTTGGCAGGCAAACTAATCATATATGCGGGATAAACTTCAAAAACAGATACCACATAATACCTTATAGAATTTTCATTTAAGAAATTTAAAAACTGTGTTTCATTTTCTTCTGTTGAAGTGAACTGGTTGAATCTAAATGTTTCTCTTTGACTGTAATAAGCATTTTGAGGTACACTTGCAGAAAATACTTTATCTCCAGGATTAGAATTTTCCTTAATCCATAAACCTGCTTCTTTAACTTGGAAATAACTATCTTTTCTTAATTTTATGATTTGATCTCCGTGGTTGATATGTTCATAAGCTCCAAAAAGCAATATAGCAATAATCAATATAACTGCAAGATTTTTATTAAAATTTTTCTTAATAAACTCATAAATTGATATTAATCCTTTGGAAGAAAATATAAATATGGCTAAGGACATTGGCATTAACCATCTGTCTTCAAAACTTCTTAGAACAAATATGTTTATGGCAAGATTGAATAAAATTAATAAAACCATTAATAAATCTGCGTTATATTTCTTGCTTCCCTTAATAATTCTATCAAAATTCAAGACCATAGGCAATAAAGTGAATAACCCAATTATGAACGCAATAAAAAGAGCTTTTTCAGTATAAATTGGGATTAATGATATAACATTCCAACCGAAGGCTTCTTGCCCAGGATTAGCAGCATTTTGCAATGCATAAAACATACCATGATAAAAATAACTCCAAATCATATGGGGCAAGTAAGTTAAGAAGAAAACAACAACCATCATCCATAACCTTGCTTTAAACAAAAATTTATGTTGTTCGGTTATTAACAAGAATATAATCAAAATGGCAGCATAATATATTCCTGCGGGCCTTAATAAAAAACTAAGAGTAATTAAAAATGAAGAGAGATAAATATAGAGCTTATTATCTCCTTTAATATAACCTTTCCAAAACAAGAAAAATGCAACTAAACCAAAAAGAAAACTGAGTTCATCATTCATTAATCTTTGAGTGTAAAATAAGTGAATCCAAAAAAATGAAGAAATAATTGTTGTTAATATTGCCACTTTTTTGTCATACATTTCTTTAACAAATAAATATGTAAATAATACAATTAACACAGATGGAATAAGAACCAATAAAAATTTGGCAGCCATTTCTCCAAACCCCATCTTAAATAGTATAGAGATTAAAACTGGAAATAAAATTACCCTTTGAGCACTAATTTCATAAGGAAATCCATGCGCAATTGTATTTGCAAAAGCAGCATATTCTGACTCATCCCACCATAAAGGTTGTCCGTTTGTTAAAATAAAATAATAAAGCCTTATTGCAATAGCAAAAACCAATATTGCTATGAAGTAGAAATTATAATCTTGTTTAAGCCAAGATTTTATAGATTCTGATAAGTTATTTGATTTAGAATTGCTAATATCCATGATTATTTTGCCACTATTATTCATTAAAGGAATTTTATTATTAGTGATAGTATTAATGTTGTTTAAATCTTCACTTTTTTGTTTAGATTCTTTATTTTCTTCTGAATTCATTATAAGTTTATGGATAAGTCTATTTTTATTTATTGTGCCTGTTAAATTGTTATAAAGAATAAAAAAAAGTTATACTTTATTATCTGATTGTCTTGGATTTACTTGTTCATTAAACTTGAAACTAGTATTAGATTTGTTTCCTGTATAATATAAGACTTCATCATAAAGGTGATGTCTTATAGCAGTGGATAGTGTAATAGTGTCTAATTTTGTTTCTTTTTTCTTGACACTATAATTTATAACTCTTTCAATTGCTAATTCTGATTTGGGCAACACTGCAAAATAAGGAATTAGATTTATTATTTCCTTTTTTATTTCACAATTCTCCAATCCATTAAAATAATTATGTAAATTCCTAATTTTTCCCATAATCTTAACTGATTCTTGATCCGAACGATTTTCTAAAAATTTTTTTGTTTCTTGGCCAATTCTTTCAAAGCTAAATGGTAAGGAAGATTCTAAATAAGATCTTGCCAACTTATGACCTTCTGGCACTAGTGAAACAAAATTAAATATTCTCCTTAATTCTGCATTTTGATCCCTATATCTTTCTAATTCATCTTGGGAAAGCCAAACTTCTTGGTTGTCTTTAAACTTTTTAGCTCTTTTTGGGCCTAACCATTCTTTCAAAAAACGTAAGACACTTCTTTCAAAAAAAGTATCTTGGATATCACTATTATCACTAAAATAAAAACCAAACTCTTCACAAGTATTATAAATTTTTGTTCCTAAATATGGAACAAGTGTAGAAGCCCATGCCATAGTTGGGCCCCCCGTCATTCTTATCAGTCTTACATTGTATTCTAGCATTTCCAAATCAGCATCTAAATTCATGGAAGTTATATTAGGTGTTACCCCCCAAGGTAATCCCGTAATCTGCTCTGTTCTAACTTTGAATCCTTTATCCATCAATTTTTCCATGCCTTCAAATACTAATTCATCATTCATATGCCTATCAAGAATATTTTTTCTCATATCGGGATCAGCTGCCTCTATTGCAAGGGTTAAACCAAATCCCCCAGCAGATCTAATGTAATCTAAACGTTTATCACTTTTTGTCATTTCCCATCTCATCTGTGCATGAAAGGGTATGTCAACTTGACTTGGCCAAGTCTCAGATAGTTGATCTAAAAAACCCCCAACTTTATCATCAAAACCAAAAACATCATCCTGAAAATAAATCATTTCCGTGGGCCAGTTTTCTGCAATTTCTCTTCCTTCTTTTAATATATCTTCTAGATCTCTCGTATTTTGAGGAAATAATCTTTCTCCCATCCCCTGTCTAACAAAGTGTTCTGCGGTTTTAGGAGAGATTTTTAAATCTTCTAATGTACTGCTATTATAACAATAAGTACAACCATATGGGCAACCGGTACCCGTAATCATACTCTTTATTTTACTCTTTCCATGTTCAGGATAATCTTTGTAGAATGCTACTCTGTCTGGAAGAGGGAATTTTTCTAATTCTTTTAAGGGGATAATACCTTTTTCTGCATTTTCATTAATTATATCTCTAAAAGCTTTGAAACCCTCACTCATAACAACAAAATCTGCATGGTTAATTGACTCTAACGGGAAATAAGTTGGGTGATAACCCCCCACTGCTGTTTGTATATTTGGAAAGTCTCTTTTTAATTTTTTAAAAGCTTCATGTAGCTGAATATGATTTCCAGTATAAACTGTAAAACCAACAATATCGGGTCTATAATCTTTAACCATATCAAAGAAGGGTTGAAAATCATGGTTTTTGACTAAATAAAATTTTCTTTCACAACCCAAATTACGTGCCAAACCCCCAAGATGTAATAAACCTAAAGGTTCAATTGATGAATAAGCTGCCCCTAATAAAACTCTTTTTTTTATCATCTTCTTAAATATTATTAATTATTCACAAAATTTTCTTTTGAATGAGCTAATCAAAAATTATTTAGTATTATTAATATTCACACCTAAAGCGTTTAAATCAATAATTAAATTTGTAAAGTTTTTATAGAGTACACCATTCATGCCAATCTTACAAGATCTACTTATACATTCTGCAGAGTCATCAATAAAAACAGTTTCTCTTGGGTCTGAATCCAGGATATCCAACATTTTTCCAAAAAATTGGTATTCTGGTTTTGCCATTTTCATTTCAAGTGAAACAAAGTTTTCATCAAACAAATCATGATAACCTCTTCTCCTACTTAAATCATAAATCTCTTTCTCTGTATTAGTTGCAGCTGCAACCCTATAATTGTTAGACCTTAATTTTTCAATTAATCTTAAAATTTCTGAATCCATAATTAATGAATGTTTTTTGTAAGATTCTATATGTTGAAGGACTACTTGTTCAGGAGTTATACTTTTGATGTCAAATCTAGATAAAGCTAGTTCATAAAAATCTCTTAAAGACAATTCTCCCCTATGGATTTTTTGAGATAAATCTATAGTCCTATTAATTAAATCTGTAGTCTTTATATTTAAAAAATGGGATACCTCAGAACGAATTGTATCTCTTGCTTCTGGAACAAGCACCCCCCCTAAATCAAAAATTAAACTTTTAATCATAAAAAACATTATTAAATTTACTATAAAAATATATAGGTAGCTTAAATATATAGTATATATAAAAAATTTTAAAAAACAATAATTTGTTTTATTATACTATGGAAGCCAAAGATAAAATAAAAAAAATAGATGAATTACTATTAATTTTAACAAAATTAAAAGTAGATGGAAATATTATTGTGACGACTAATGGGAGTTTTGATCTTTTACATAAAGCACATGTTCATTTACTTGAAAAAGCAAAAAATTTGGGGAGTATTTTAATTGTTTTATTGAATAGTGATAACTCGGTAAGAAAAAATAAAGAAAAAGAAGGAAAAAAGAGTATAAGACCTTATATCGATCAGAATGATAGGGCATATGTAATTGCAGGGTTAGAAAGTGTAAATTATGTAGTCATTTTTGACAATGAAAAACCGTTAGAGTATCTCTCCTTAATTAAGCCAAATAAACATATCAAAGGGGGAAGCGGGGTTATAGAAAGATACAAAGAAGAAAAAGAGTTTATAGAAAATCTTGGAGGAGAATATATTGTAATGCCTTTAGAAGAAGGATACTCTTCAACAAATGTTGAACAAATAATTCTCGAAAAAAATAAATTTTTATTAGAGACTTAGTTTATAAGACTTGTTCTACATTTTTATAGCTTTCAATACTTGTTCCATCTAGAAAATCACAGATAATTCTTGACATATACTCAATTCCATCTATAGTACCATAATTTTCCAATAATCGGCTGTTTACATATTTTAAATTATTAACTTTAGAATCAGCTATTTTTAAAATATCCTCTGGATTATCTATGCCTTCATTATAAATTGTAGCTAAATTTAATTTTTTTACGGTTCTCTCATTAAAGAAAATTTCTGGGTCATCATATTTTTGGTAGGGAAAAGTAATCAAAGGTGTTTCACTCATGTGAGACCACCACACTGTACTCCAACCAGTTCTTGCAAATTGATATTTAATATTTGGGTTTGAAACAATTTCTGGGGGGTATGAATTATTTGCACCTTCAAGATTAGTATAAGGAGGACAATATAATATTATATTAAAATTTTTTGCTACATCAAAAAATTTCCTTAGCCCTTCTATTCCAGATACCATTATATACATTCCATTAGAAATTTCTTCTGTATTATTTTTTGGAGGGTGTGTGAATGGGGGTGTAAAAATTTCTTCACGCCATCTTTTTTTATTGCTTTCATAAGAAAATATAGATGGCTCCGAAAGCAAAATAATATTTTTATTTTCTTCTATTTTGTTTGCTATTTGTATCCGAGTTTCATTAAGTAAAGAAATATCAAGGTCCAAAGAAGGCTCTAGAACAGCCTTATATAAAATCTTAGAAAATAAACCCTCCGTGGTCATAAATGACCTCTGACATCCCGTTAGTAACTTGGGATTATTACTTAATTCAAAAAAAATTTGTTCTTTATTTAGAACAAAAGTTTTTCCAGATAGTGTTTGAGTTTTAAAACTACCACTTAAATAATCTTGCAAACGATCTTCAGCCAAAGGCTGTCTTTTTAGAAGATTTTCTAAACTTTGTTGATAATTATCTCCTTTATAAAAAATATCTTCTAATAACCCCCCGATAAATTTATCTATTAAAAAAATAGATGGGTTTTTCTTTATCTCCTTATCAAATTCTTCTGACATTATACTTAATTGTTTATTCCCATAAACTAAAGGAACAATAATCGGAATTTCTTCAAAACCTCTTTGAACCCTTTCTTTATTTATCTGTAAGCCTAAATGGAGAGTTTTTATAAACGGTCCATTTCCATAATTAAAATTAGCTAATATACATTCCATACATATTCTGTCAAAGTAAGATTTAAAAATGTTATTATATTTTGACGCAAATGATAAAGGGAATTATTTTTGATATGGATGGGGTAATAATAAACTCTGAGAATATAAAGGCAAATGCCTGGGAACAAATATTAACAAAATATGGTGTTAGAGGTGGAGGAGGGTGGTATAAAAACAACCTAGGTAATCCTGGAAAAATATTGGCAGAAAAGGCAATTGCAGAATTTTCATTACCTATAGATATAAACCGTCTTTTTTTAGATGTGCATCATCACTATTTAAAGGAATTAGAAAATAGTTCTAACCCAATAAAAACAAGTATAGATTTTTTAAAACTTATTCCAAAATCTAAGTTTAAAATTGCATTAAGTTCTTCTATGGATAAAAAAACAATGCTACAACAAATGAATATGAATGGTGTTCTAAATATATTTGATAGTGTTACTTCTGGTTTAGATGAAATAAAAAAAGATAAACCTAATTCAGATATTTATCTTGCTACCGCAAAGAAATTAAATATACTACCAAAAAATTGTATAGTTATAGAAGACACACCTCCAGGAGTAAAATCTCCAAAAAATGCCGGAATGAAATGCATCGGATTTATTAATCCTATGAATGGCAAACAAGATTTGTCAGAGGCAGACATAATCACAAACAATCTTCTAAAAATAGATATAAATGAAATGTCAAAACTATAATTTCTTATAAAAATTTTTTAATATTTAATTCATCTTGGGTAAACAAAATGTCTTGTAAGCTACTAATACAAGTTTCATAATTAGTAGATTCGAAATCTTTTGAATTTGTTACAACATAATGACCTGCAACATCTCCACTACCTTTTCCCCTTTCTGTATATTTTTTTCCTACTGTTACTAAAATACCATTCATTCCTTGAGACAAAGTATGTGGGACCCCAAAACCGTTATAATTAGATCCTAATCCATTATCTAGCCTTTTTAAAAAATGAACTATTCTTTCACTATCATTTTTATTAAAGATTAAATGTGCAAAAGGAAAAGTGGGCATAATTCTAATTTCACTAACTCTTTTCAAATTGTTTTTTTCGGCTGCATCAAAACCATACACTTTCCCAGCAATATCATAAGCATATCCAAAATCTACAAGATGCCAGTGTTCATGCCGAGGTAATGAGGCACCGAACCCTGGGGAGTTATGAAAAAGTTTTAATCCCAATGATTCACTTATTTTGATTAATTCATGAAAATCATCGTTTAAAGAATCTAGATTATTAGTTGTATACATAGGTTTTTCTTTTGAATCTATTCCTGAACTAATAGCCAAAGACATCCCCCTTATAGTTGGAAAAAGATTAGGAAAAAATATAAAATTAGAAGTTTTTAAATCTGGTAAAAGAAAATCAGAAGAATCTTTTAATTTTATACAAAGAGCACATTCATTATCAACTTCGTTTTTATTTAAACCAGGCCTATTCTTTCTGTTAGAATTAAAAATCACACCAAATTGATAACCTGACTGAGAATTATTTGCCACAACTTTTATTTTTGGGGTGGTATAATGTTCTGAAGAAACGCCATGAGAATGTGCAATTCTTATCCATTCTTTTAATAAATTTAAAGAGATTGTGGAGTATTGTTCCATATTTTCAAGAAATCAAAAGTAATTTATAAACATTTATATAAAAAATATGACAAAATTAACCTAAAATTGTTTTAATTTTGGAGTATACTTCTTCTATTGGAATGGATGATTGTATCTCTGGAGTGTTTTCTCTGCTCATAAAATATCTTTCCAATAAAGGACTAACTATCTTAGTAATCCTACCATAACCATAAATTTCATTTGGCGGAGTACAATTAAATAAAGCTACAACCTTTTTTTTCAAAGCAAGAGCTATATGCATTCCTAAAGTATCACCACAAACAATAACTTCACAATTATTAATATCTTCAATATGTTCTTGAATACTTGATTTTAAACCAAGAAAAAAAACCTTATATCTACCCTCTTCTAATTTTTGTTTTAATTTTGAGTAACCTGCCCAATACTTATTGGACCACTTGCTTTCTGTTATGTCGATTAAACCAATCTTTCCATTACATTCCTCCAGAGACTTAGGTTTGATTCCCAAATCATATTCCTGCCCAGTCCACTCTTTATTTATTAATTCAATTAAAATTTGAGGGATAGTTTTCTGATTTAAAAATTTTAATTTATCGGCCTCTTGTCTGGAAAATCTCTTACTTATAAAAGACATATCAAGCCAATAATTACATTCTGGGGTGTAATCCACTTGATTTTTTTCATTAAAAAAATGACCTATAAGTTTTTTTACTTTTAAATTATTAAGGAATCTTAAAGGTTCTTCTTCCTCATCCAAACTTAAAACTAAATCAAATTCTATATCTTTCAACTCATCTTTTTCTTTTTCATTTTCAAAAGAATAAATTCTTTTTATTTTTTGAGAATTTAATTAAGGCCTTGCTAATTGTGAAGTTAGCCAATGAATTTCGCCATCCAACTCATTAAGTAAAACAGTAGTTCTAACTACATCACCTAAAGCCCCTAGTTTAATAATTAAGATTTTCATTTTGTAACTTTAGTTGTTTTAGTTGCTTTCCAAGCATCACTATGAAACTTTTTAGTAATTTTCAATTGATAAAAAACGAGAAGCCATACATATAACTTAAATGGAAATAATAAAAATGTCCAGAATATTTCTCTTATGTTCTTAGGATATAAAAAAGCCCTCGGACTTTCTAGCAATTCATTTTTAAAAGATTTTGTCTTGGGGATTTTGGAAAAATTAACATATTTTGACATTTGAACATGTGCTTTTGAGGTTCTCTTTTTTTGATCAATAAAATCTGCTAAATTTTTGGGGTATGAAACAAAAACTTTTGCTCTTGGAGCATAAGCCACCCTATAGCCTTTTTTCCAAAATAATAAAGGCACCATAGCATCTTCTGGGACGTCTAGAGGAAAACTCTTAACAACTTTATTTCTAAATGCCCAATAATAACCAGAACATTCTACAAACTTTCCTTTTTTTGCTCTCTTTAATCTTGCACCATGCGCTCCAGCGTCACAAAGCAAATGACTCCAATAACCCAACATTTTTTTTTTAGAATCAAGAGAAACTGGCCTACCAGTAACAACTCCAACTTTAGAATCTTTAAATGGCAATAAAATATATTTTAGAGAATTTGGTTCAACAAAAACATCTCCGTCTGAAAGAACAAATATTTCTGATTTAAGAGTTTTCATTAACAAATTTAAGGCAAACATTTTTCCTTTTCCAGGATCTTTGAAAATTTTCACCTCTATATATTTCTTGGAATAAGATTTTGCTACATCTAAGGTCTCTTTGTCTGGAGCCACAACAAGTATTTCATACCTATCTTTTATGTCTTGGTCTAAAAAACTTTGTATTGCTTTGCCGATTGTTTTTGGCTCCTTGAATGATGTAATGATAATAGATATCATAAAAATCGTAGAATTATTGGCTTTTTAAGATTTCTCTAACTTTAGAGAAATCTCTTACCTTATCTTTTCCTTGAATATATGTTCATAAGCTTTTATTTTAAATGCCTTTTATAAGTTTTTTATAGAGATCCGTTGTTTTTTTGTAAATAATATCCCAATCATATGCCTTAGCTCTTTTAAGATTATTTTGCGATATTTGATAACTTAATTTTTTATCGTCCAATAATTGACAAATTCTTTTTTCAAGTTGAGTTATATTCCCATATTTAACAAAAAAACCATTTTCTGGCTGTTTCATTTCATAAGGAACACCATTTACAGGAGAAGCTACTATTGGAAGCCCAGAGGCCATTGCCTCAAATAAAGTTAATGGGAGGCCTTCTCTGTAACTTGGAAGGACATAAACATCTGCAGCTTGATACATCTCTGCTATATTTTCTTTT
>CAZOFF010000008.1:0-5864 GCA_964579165.1 Candidatus Woesearchaeota archaeon | reverse complement strand
AAGATAATACATATTTTTGTAAGGTTTTATTAAATCCTGGACTTCTTTTGCTTTTCCTTCATCTGGACCTACCCATATAAAATCTACATCTTTTCTTTTTTTAGTTATATTTATTGCAGCTAAAGCAAGCTTTTCAGGACCTTTTGTGGGGTTTAATCTGCCAAAAAATAAAACTAAGTTTTTTTCTTTTATACTATTCTTCTTTCTAAATTGATTTTTTTTAACTTTTTTAAATAAAATTGAATCCATCCCATTGGGTATAACTTGAACTTTAGACAAAGGAACAAACTTTTCTAATATATGTAATTCCCAGGGGGTTATTGCTATGATTTTGTCAATAAAAGAAAAACTAAATTTGTTGAAGAAGAGGTCATTTAAAAACATGAATGGACGAAGAATCTTAGGACGAAATTCTGGACCAGTCCAAGGACAATGAGTTGTATGGACATATTTAATTCCTTTAAGTTTAGATAAAATTCCTGCAATTAATACATAAGCATGGCCTGAAACATGACTATGTACAATATCAAATTTCCCTTTAAATTTCCACAGTAAAGATGGCCAAATAAAAGTATTCAGAGACAGCCTAAACCAATAAGACATTCTATGGACATGAACTCCGTCTATGGTTTCTTCTTTTAATCTTATTCTTTGATTCTTATCTGAATCGCAACAGAATACATGAACCTCATGACCTTCTTTTACTTGTCTTGTTGCAAGTTCATATATAACTTGTTCAACACCCCCAAAAGTTGGAAGATAAAACATGCTAACATGGGCGATTTTCATAATTTTTCAAGATTTAATGTGTTTATAAATAATTGGGATTTTAAGTAGATATCTCTATTTTTTATGCTTATTGTTTCTATAAACTTGAAAAACAAGCTTTTCAAAATCTTCCAGCAATGGCTTCCAATCGAAATCTTCTGCTTTTTTTCTTGCTTCTAGCCCCATTTTTTTTGCAATAGATTTATTATTAAACAAGTAATCAATTTTTTCGGCGATTTTCTTTGGAGATAGTTCAATTGAAGGAATTAAAAAACCAGTTTTATTATTAACTATTGTTTCTTTTAAACCTCCTTCATTAACTCCAATAGTTGCTTTCCCGGAGGCACCGGCCTCTAATGGAATTAATCCCCAATCTTCGTTTAAAGGAGTATAAATTACAGCTAAACAATTTGAGTAGAGTTTTTGTAATCTATTATTATTTACTTTTCCCAAAAATTCCACATTGTCAATTTTATCTTTTCTTATTAAGTTTAACAGATTATCTTTTTCTTCACCATCTCCTATAATGTATAATTTTAATTTTTTATTTTTAATAAATTTCATGGCCTTAATAGCTAGATCAACTCTTTTAGGTTTCACAAGCCTTGATACATATAATAAATAATCTTGATATTTTCCAATTTGGTAATCATTGATATCTATTCCATGATAAATTAGTTTTACATCGTTTCTAGAATAATATTTCTTAACCCTATTTACATTATTATTACTTGCAACAGTTATTTTATTAGCTTTTTGTGCAGATAAAAAATCCAGATATTTAAATAAAAATTTTTTAAATAACAATGCAACTTTGCCTTTAAAATTAGCTCTTTTAAAATAATAATCTTTTAAATCATAAAAATCTCTTTTAGGGGTATAACAAACCCATATAACATTATTATGCCTTAAAGAAGTAAAATTTGATGGCCAATCATTTGCAATAATCACATCAAAATCACCAAAGTTGTACATAAAAAATGTTAGAGGGGAAAGAAATTTTGATCTTGGTTTTAGAATATTTATCTTAATTTCCTTAAATTCAGGATAAGTTGTATCTTTATTATAGCGTTGAGTAAATATTTCAATATCATGTCCTTTTGAGTTTAGAAATGAGGCATATCTTGCAATAACTTTTTGTGCACCACCAATACCCTCTATATATGGTTCAAGTATTGCGATTTTCATATGTATGCCATTAAATAAATCTTTTTAAATAATTGTATATCCTGTAGATGATGATAAAAAGACAAATAAAAGGAAACATAAAAAAGCAAGCTATTAGCTTAATCAACAAGGAAAAATTAAATATCGGGAGTGGAGAAGATTATAAAGAAGGATGGTTAAATGTTGACTGCAGAGAAAATGTTAGAAGCGATTTGAAATTGGATTTAAACAAATTTCCATATCCATTTAAAGATAGCACTTTCAATGAAGTTTTTATGAGTATGATAGTAGAACATTTAAATGAACCAATAAAATGTTTAAAAGAAATCGCAAGAATATCTAAAAATGGTGCAAAAATTAAGGTGATTGTTCCGCATGCTAGCTCTTATGCTAACCTCACAGATATACAACATAAAACAAATTTCACAGAAAATTCATTTAATCCTGAACTCTTAAAAGAATATGAGCTAGAAGAATTAAAGCTAATTAAAAAAAGGTTTTTATTTCCAAAAAACAAATGGAAAAGATATATCCCTTTTAAGAAATATTTAAAGATATTCTTTAACGGAGTTTATGACGATCTATCCTTCGAGTTTTTAGTAAAAAAACCTTGAGCCAATAAAAATATTTAATTCTAGTTTATTAATTCTATTCCAGAAACATATTTGGAACTCTTATTCAACCTGAATGGAAACTTATTGGTAATTTTTTCAACATCGTGACCATCTTTTTCTAAACATTTTAGTTCAAAAATAAATGTTTCATCATCAATTATTTTGTTTAAAAACTTATTATTTCCTTGCTTATTTATTTTGAAAAATATTAAATTTTTATCTAAAGTAATCCTATGGAGTTTATTGGCTGAAATAAAATACTTTCTTTTATAAGAATTTAATAAAGTAGGCACCATTAAATTTATCTTTTTTAGTAGTTCATCTGGAAGTTCTGATTTTACAAACACTCTTTGTAATAAATTAGATGAAAATTTTTCATCCATATAAAAAGCCTTTAATGGGAATGAAAGCTTCTTTCCTAGTTCTTCTTCCTTGAATTTAATTTCTAAAACGGGATTTTTTACCAAACCAAATGTATCTCCATACCATCTAATCCTAATTTTTAGCCTTTTAGAATTTCCTTCAACATTATCCAGATAGTTTTCCATACCCATGCTGTCCAAGTATAGATTATTAACCCTTCTTTCAGAAAAAGTTTCAGAAAAAATACTTGGATGAATTAGGATTAATCTTTGAATTTCATGAAGATTTAAATCTTTAATCACAAATTTTCTTTCATATCTATAAGCTTCTTTATTTAGCATATCCCTTATTTTTTGTTTGTTTGCATTAAAATTAGTTTTCATTTTATATTGCATTCTCCCCGTATAATAACTCATAGACTTTATCATAACCCCCTAAAACAATTAATTTATCTAGTATAAGTTTAGATTTCTTCTCTACAATATATTTATTTTCTATATTTATGAAATTTACATTATTTGCTTCCATGGACGATGGACCAAATTCAGATTTTTTTTCATAAACTGCTAATCCATAAAGCGAATTTTCAATTGTTATGTTGTTTAATAGCACAAAAGACCTATCTTTGGAAGCGACTCCAATAAAATTTTGTTTTCCTTCAATACCTTGGATTAAAGTGTTATTAGCAAAAACTTGACTTTCTTCCCCAGAACTTATCCCCTTATCTCCGGCTCCTTTAATAATAAGACCTTCAGTGTTAACAGTTGTGCCTGAAATATCTAAACAATCTCCCCCACAATTTACAAAAATGGTATTGATAATACCCCCTCCGCCAAAATCATCATCAAAACAATCATATAAACAATCTTCAAATTGAGAATTCCTAATTGTATAAGAAGATCTGACTCCATCTAGTGAATCTTCAGAATTCATCCCTTTGATAATAACATTGTCAAATTCAAAGGGAGATTCATAAAACGTTACTGCCCCAGTTAATTCCCATCCTTCTAAATCTGGATTGACCAAATCTTGAAAGATAACATTTTGAAAAACAGATTTCTCTTTGGCACTTAATACTACAAAACCTTGCCCAGTTTTATCCATAGAAGATATTTTTATAGGAAATTCTTTAGATCCAAAAAAAGTAATTTTTGAATAAGAGATAATTGAGGCTTTATTAGTTAAATCTATTTCTGTTTTTGGGCCCGCAAAAACTGTATAGCCCTCGGGGATAATCAGGGTCTCGTTTAGTTTCCAAGAACCACCTACAAATCTTATTGTTTTGGTTGATTCATCCTTTATTATAAATTCAAGCTCATCTAGGGGTTTAGGATTTCTGATTACATCTTTCTCAAGTTCCGTTGTTTTATAATCTTTCCAAGGAAGAACTCTTTGTTTATTATTTATATCTGTTCCTATTAATTCAAAATTCAAATAAATTGAATCATTAAGAATAAAGTTTTCTATTGGTATAAAGCTTAAAGTTTTAATATTCCCCAAACTATTTGAGAGTAGAGTATTAGATTCTAAAGGAGTTATTAAATTTCCATTGACATCTTCTAAGCTTAAAACTTTTAATGGAAACAGGTCTTCATTAAATACTCGAATCTTTAATGAACCATCAAAAGAAGATGTATCTGATATGAAGACGTTAATTGTTTTGGGTGAATTAAATCTTAGATTGATTTGTTCCATATTATTGTAAAAAGATTCTTCGTAGAAGTTATACAAAAAATCATCTTTTCGCAAAATGTTTAAATTTTTATCTTTCTCAGCCTTATGCTTTTCAAAAAAAGCTTCTAAAAATTGCTTATTTGATAAGGAGTATAATTTAGTTATATAAGCATCAAGCAATTTTGGATCACTAAATAAAGATTTATAAAAAGGTTCTGCATTTTCCCCGAGATAAGAATCAATTACACTATTTGCATCTTGCCTTAAACCACAATCTCCATCAAAACCTATTGGTTCTATTTTAGTAGTAATAGGATTATAATAAAACCGGATATTATGCCATCTTGAAGCATGTTCACAGGCAAATAAAGTGTTTATTGCAAGATAGGTAGATAAACCATCGATATCAAAAACAGCACTGGTCGACAATTTACTTTCTCTGAAAGTATACAACAAATCCTGAGCCTTAAGAAATTGTTTTTCTAAATAAGGATCTAATAACAAATCTTCATCAAATGGTTCTATGTTACTAGCATAATACCAATGATTATATCTTTCGGCAGTAGTCTCATTTGAAAAAAGGTATTGAGAATTAAAAAATTCCTGCCACATGGGATCTTCATTAAACTTTAATATAATCCCTTCTCTTTCCTCACTATTTACAATTAATTGAGGCTCAAAATGTTCTTCTAACGCATAAATTCCTTTATTGTCTCCATTAATATAAACTTTAACAAAAGTATATTCGGGGGACATAAGACCCAAATCTTTTAGAGCAAGGTGATAAACAAACTCGTTTAAATAATTTCTAGTTTTTGGAGCCTGGATTGAAAAAGTCTTGAATCCAAAAATAGTTTTATTGTCTCTTACTTTTATTCTGAATGACCATTTATCCCCTTGAAGGTGATCTACCCAATCACCCTTTAATCTCATTTTTACATTATATATTTCTTCATTAACAGTTATTTCGGCCGGAACAAAATCATCTGCTGAAGATATTAAAACCCCATTTGAAAGTGCCAATTCTCTTTGAGCTTCTAACTTTTGATAATCTTCAAAGGCAATATCAATAAAAAGAGTTTCTGACTGAGAAAATTTTCCTTTAACAAAATTTAAAGGTATTTTTATGTTTTCGTTGGCAATGCCTTCCAGCCGAAGTTTTAGATTTCTTAAATCTTCTATTCCCAATGAATGAAGAACATCTAAAGTTATTTTAGATGGGGCACTTAATGTACCAAAAAAACCCGTTGTTAAAAGTCCAAGAATAAGCCCCATTAT
>CAZOFF010000007.1:0-18950 GCA_964579165.1 Candidatus Woesearchaeota archaeon | reverse complement strand
TCAGGAGAAGGTCCCTCTTCACCTTGATTGTATTCCATAATGCATTTTAGTGCTTCATTAACAACACAAGAGGCAGTGTTTATAGAATCCCCCTCATCATTTTTTATTTCACTCTGTACACAGATTTGTCCTCTATAATCCGCACATGGCTCAATCTTAACTTCTCCATCTTCACAATATCTTTTCCAATGTCTGCTTCCTGCAGTATCTTTTCCATCTCCTATTGCTGAATCATAAACACACCATGATTCTCCATTTTCTCTTTTATTTCCATATTCATCCATGCATGTTAAATCTTTGCATATAAAATCTCCGTCTTTAACGCTTCTTGCTCCTAAAGCAGTTTCACTACAAGTGCTGCTTAAAAATAAATTACAATTTCCACAAGTTGTAGAACCAGCATTACTTTCTAATGGATTGCAAGATTCACTTTTATCTAATTTATTTCCATTTGCCCATGATGTTTCCCTATCTGATGAATAAATATTCTCCTTATTTCCACAAGAGTCAAACCAATAAATTTCATCTTCTCCTTCAATGCAACTAATATATGATTGTCTTTCACATGAAGTATTTAATGATTCATGAGAACAAAGCAAGTCTTCATAAAAATCTCCTCCTATTTCAGAACATTTTGTTTCTGATTCTTGACTGCATCTCCCTTCTCCCACAACACAAGCACCATAAACTTGAGTTTCTTTTAATGCAAGGCATTGCCATTCTCTTTCTAAATCTTCAAAATAACTTTGACTAAACCCTTCTAATAATGAAAGAACATCACATCTTTGTTCTGTAACAAATTCAACATTGTCTCCAAGAAGACAACAACCTTTTTGGCATTCTTGAATTAAACATTCTTCTCCTTTTTTCCATTCTCCTCCATCATTAATGCATGCTTGATAAGTAGATTTGGAAGAACAAAGTCCTTCTTGTTTATCTATACAGCATCCTATTTCGCATGATTGCACCTCTTGGCATCTTCCTGGAATCAGAGGGACGGCACATTGTTCTTGTTTTGTTGAAAGAACTTCTTGGCAAATCGCCCCCTCTTTTGTCTGATGGCAACAAGCAAACTGATACCCTGAAAGAGAAGTATTAGTAGAATATTGTGCAACAGCATAATTTGTTGTGGCATTATTTACATTTGCAAATTGAGAGGTGGAACTTGATTGCCATGAGCTTGTTTGTGTTTGAGTATTTGAATTTTCTTGTTGAGCAGATATACTTGGAATTAAATCAAAAAAATTGATAACGTCTTCAAAAGGAATTTGTACTACTTTTTGATCTAATTTATTTTTATTGAATAAATTTGTTGGAACTAAGTTTTGGGTTTCATGAATAATATATGAAAATGAGAATATTCCTATTATTAATATTGATAACTCTAAAAAAACTTGAAGGTGTTTCTTGTTATTTGTGTTAAACCTTATATTAAGTTTCATTTTTATTTTTTAATCTTTCCTTTTATTTTTATTCTATTAAAACGCAGGAGGTATTACACATCCTCTCACAATAAATTTAAATTCCTCCTCTGTTGTTTTATGTTTTATAGTATAGATAACATCAGAATCTCCTGTTCTAAATTTAGTGATGGTAAATTCCGGATAAAAAAGTGCAAATCCTTGTTGTTCAAAATTGCATAATCTTGCTTCTTGATTAATAATTTCCTGAGCAACTATTGCCAAATCATAAAATCTGCTTGAAACTATGATCTTAAATTTCTCATGGCTGATAATGCTCTCGCCTTTTCTTAGGTTCATATCTCTATTAATATCAATTATTACTCTATTTGGGGATAATTCTATATCATAATTCAAAGTTCCAAGCTCGACGTCATAATTTTGTTTTTCTAATTCTTCTCTCATATCTTGAAAGTTTTTTTGGATGTCATCTTCTATTGCAGTTTTAATTTCTTCTTTAAGGTGTTGAATTAAAACCGGTTCCTGATTTATGCAAGAATAATAGTAATTTTGATTGTAGCATAAATATGCAATTCTCCTTCCTTCTATCTCTCTTGATAAGTTTGGAGCATTATATCCTCCTTGCATAGAAATGTTCTCCAAAACTTCTTGTATAATCGGTTCTAAATTTAAATTTAAATAACCATTAGGATTTTCAGATATTTGTTGTTTTACTCCCGATTGAGGCAATAAATTTTCACCCAATGCAAAAAAAAGAATTAATAAGGCAATAATCATAATCGCGATAATAATAAATATTGTTAGTTGTCCTCTTTTATTCTCCTTATTTTTTTTACCTTTTGAGTATGTAATACAATCTTTTATTTTATTAATATCCATAGATTTACCCCCTCTTTTTTGATCCTTTCAATTTTTCTTTCCAAAGCAAGATTCATCAAATGTCTTTCTGCTGTATTCCATGATATTTTAAGTTTTTTTGACAATTCAGAACTGGTGATTACTTTCTCTTTTTTTATAAAATTCAATATAGAATTACTATGAATATTCATAGGTGTATTCATATGTATACTCCTCTCTTTATACAAACTAACATTCATATACTAATGAAAAGCTTTTTTTAAATATTTCTAAGAAGCACTTTTGTAAAAAAATAAAATTATTTGGAGTTATAATATCTGATAATCATTCTTCTGTTTCAACTCTTGGCGCAAGAATAAAAGACAATTCCATAAAATCCGTTTTGAAATCCAATCTTAATGGATGGTCATCCGCAAATTGGATTAATGTTTTACTGCAAAGCTTTGCGCCTTTCATGAATTTTTGCAAGTACTCAAGACTGTATTTCGCTTTGCATTCTTCAGCTTCTATTTTTGCCTCATCACCACTAAACTCAGACATTGCAGAATTTAGGGACTTAGCTTTGATAGTGAATATATCATCCTTCACAATAAAAGAACAAGCATCTGCAACAACTGCACAATCTTCTATTGATGCAACAAAATCAACTGAGTTAAGTTCTATCTTAGCGCTATATTCCAGATTAGGTATCTGTTTATCTTCAGATTCTACTTCAATTAAGCTTAGACTAAATGATCTCTTAATTCTGTCCTGTATTTGAATTTTTAATTGATTTTCTTGTTTTTCAAGTATCAATGAGCTGCCCGCCCCGCATCTTTTCAGTATTTGTTTTAGATTATCTAAATTTATCCCCAATGTTTCTGTTCCTGTCTCAAATTGGCTAAAAGAATTTTTTGGTAGTTTAAAACCCACTAAAGCCACATTTGCAGGATCCATAGCAGTAATACTTAATCCCTGTTCATTTATCTTGATTTTAACTTCGGCCACAAGCTCAGAGATTATCTCTACTACCTTAGATAGTAGAATTGGGTTTTCTAATTTTACTAACATATTATAAATATACTCCTATTTGTTCTCCCACTTTTAATAACCAAAATTAAAAATTGGCTTTGTTTTTAAGTATTGCTATACTCTAACATAGGGTAATTATTTAAATCTGCCATTCTAATTTCTTTCATGGATAATTCTGAAGAAAAGAGTTCTTACAAAGAGGATAGGATTAGGAAAATTACTCATCTTTATTATTCAAGAAATGACATTCAAAAAGCTATTTTTGATTTTTCAGAAAATAGAGAAACCGTCCCAAGATTTATGATGGATAGTTTTGGAAAGAGGCCAGATTCATTGCAATATCCTCGAGATATATTCGAAATGGTAAAAAAAGGCGCGACTTCTTTTCATTGTTCAGAAGAACTTTGGAGTGATCCATTAAAACTCTCAACTGATTTAAATGAAAAACAGTATAATGAATTAAGGTTGGGATGGGACCTATTAATAGACATTGATAGCAAGTATTTAGATTATAGCAAAATTACAGCAGAATTAATTCTTGAACTTTTGTCTTTTCATGGATTAAATAATGTAGGAATAAAATTTTCTGGAAGTAAAGGATTTCATCTCTTGATTCCATGGAAAGCTTTTCCTAAAAAAGTTTATGAATTTAAAACATCCGACATGTTCCCAGAATGGCCAAGAATAATCTCCAAATATGTCACTCATCAAATAAGGAATAAACTAATAGAAAAGATAACTCTCCTTACCGCAAGTAAAGGTCAAAGTAAATATGTGAGGGATTTTGAAATTCCAAAACAGGTTATGCCCGATATTATATTAGTTTCCCCAAGACATTTGTTTAGGATGCCTTATTCTCTTCATGAGAAAACAGGCATGGCAAGTGTTGTATTAAGTAAGGAACAGATTCATAATTTTCAGCCAACTGATGCAGATTCATTTAAGGTAGAAATAAAATCTTTTACACCTAAAGTTAAAGAAGGTGAAGCCTCAGAATTATTAATGCAGGCACTTGATTGGGATAAAGAGGTTAATACAAAATCAGAATCAACAAAAAAGAATCTTGAATTTAAACCGATAAAAATAGATAAACTTTCTGATGATTTTTTCCCCCCAAGCATTCAAAATATTCTTAAAGGATTAACTGACGGCAAAAAAAGAGCCCTTTTTATTCTGATTAACCTTTTTAGATCAATAGGCATAGAAAAAGAGGAGTTAGAAAAAAGAATATTTGACTGGAATAAAAAAAATCAACCCCCATTGAGAGAGGGGTATATTAAAGCCCAACTATCTTGGAGTTATAAAAACAAAATTGTTCCCCCCCCGAATTTTGATAAAGATTATTACAAAGGAATAGGTGTTGTTCCAACAGAAGAAGAAATTCGATATAAAAATCCAGTTAATTACATTTTAAAAAAATCAATTCAATCTAATAAAGCCAATGAGGAGAATTTTAAGGAATCTCAAAAAACAAGGAATACAACAAATTTTAAAAAGAAGATTTAATTAAAAGTAATATGAAAAAGAGTGTTTATCTAATTTGTATATCCCTAATTTTTATTTTGTCATCTTCTTTATTATTGATTGGTCAAACAAATAATGATTCTGACGATGGAGGCAATGTCGAAATAGATAATGCTCCTGAAACAGATGCAAATACAATATCTAATAAAAAAGGTTATGAGTGGCTGACAAATGAAGTTGATGGAAAATGTGATGAGCTAACATTAAATGAACAAATAGCTGTATTATTAGCTTTGGGTTATAAATCAGATATTAATTCTGAATGTAAGAATGCTCTTGCTCCGACAGCAGATATAGAATGTTGGCCAATAGGTAATTGCAATCTCAAAACAACAAGCCAAGCAATTTTAGCTTTAAGCAAGGCGGGCTATAATACAGAAAAGGCAGTAGAATGGCTAATTTCTCAAAACACAACTTCCACCGACTTAACATGGTATCTGGAGATAGATAGTAATTCCGCAACTAGTTGTAGTATAACTTACGGGAGTGGTGGGGGCTACAATATTAATATAGGTGAAGACAAGAAAATTAGTGGCTCTGCAGGGGGTTGCTTGTCTTTAGAAAGTCATGGTTATTGGTTTAGAATTTCTTCCAGCTGTTACAATAATGGATTTACAATAGAATGCGACCAACCATTTTTAACTACATTACTTTACTCAGAGTTAGGTTCTGACACAATTTATGTTTCTGAAAAAGTAAGTTCAGCTTCTGCTTCAGCGGCAACAAGTGAGAAAATAGAAACTCTTTGTTTTAAGCAAGGGAGTTCCTGTGATTATGAAGGAAGCTTATGGGCAACATCCGTTTTAGATTATAAGGGAAAGAAAATATCATCTTTTGTCCCTTATTTAAACGCCTTAATCAAAGAGAATTCGAGATATTTGCCTGAATCTTTTTTGTATTCATTGACAGATCAAGAAGATTTTAGGATTTCTCTTGTTGACAAGCAAAAAAATAATCATTGGGATGAGTCTGGTGATAGATTTTATGATACTGCAATTGCAATGCTTTCTCTAAGCAGCGATGTTTCAACTGAAAAAGATAATACAATCGCATGGCTTTTAGAAACTCAAGATGCTGCTGGAGGTTGGAAAAGTAATGTTCTTAATACTGCATGGATTCTTTATTCTACTTGGCCAATTAGAACAATTGAGCCGGATAATCCCCAATTGGACTGTGAATTATCGAATTATTATTGTTCTTCCAGAACATCTTGTTCATTATCTGGGGGAAATGAAAAATCCGGTTATTTATGCCCGGGAGTAGACATATGTTGTGATGTTCTTAAACCAGTTTCAACTTGTGAAGAAAAACAAGGAATTATTTGCAATTCAGATGAAACTTGTTCATTAAGTGGAAGGTCTGTTTCAGCCTCAGATATCTTAAGTGATCAAATTTGTTGTGTTGGAGGAACATGTAAACCAAAAACAGAACCCATAGCTAATGAATGTGAGGATGCCAATGGTGTATGCAGTGTTTCTTGTGATACTGACGAAGAAGAAAGAGATTTAAATTGCGAAGTTTCAAGCGATGTTTGTTGTTTTGCAAAAGAAGATCCAGAGCCAACAAACTATACTTGGATTATTATTCTCGGGGTTTTAATATTATTAATAATCCTTGGAATCCTATTTAGAGAAAAAATAAGAATGTTATTATTTAGAACCAAATCCAAGTTTAAAGGAAGTCCACATTCTGGTCCACATTCTGGATTCCCTGGATTCCCTTCTTCGCCTTCACAAATGCAAAGACCAATGCCAACAAGACCCATGTCAAGAACAATATTGCCTCCAGGTTCTTCATCATCTCAACAAAGATTCCAAAGAAGGTCAGTATCTCATTCTCCCCAAAAATCTTCTGAGATGGATGAAGTTTTAAAGAAACTTAGAGAAATGGGAAAATAATCTATATTAATTATTCAAATACTTATAATATGAAAGATATACAAAACAAAATTAAAATATTCTGCAAAAAACACCAACTTGAATCTCCCATAGAACACAGAATTTTAGATACCATGTCTGAATTGGGAGAGGTGGCTAAAGAAATTCTTAAAATGAGTGACTATGGAAAAAAACCCTTAAAATATAAAGACGAACTAAAGTCAGAGTTAGGGGATTTATTATTTTCAGTGATAACAATTGCAAATTCTTTCGATGTAAACTTAGAAGAAGCGCTGAATATGGTTCTTGAAAAATATGAGAAAAGATTAAAAAAAGGTTCTGCTGGTTCTGAAAACGATTGACTATTTATTATTGATGCCTATTATGATGGTATTAAACAAACTGAATAAAATTTATTAACCTTAATTTCTTGCTCTATCTATGAAGAGGTGGATATTGTTATTTTTATTAGTACTATTTGTAATGCCACTAATAACATCTGTTGAATTTACTATCAACACCGAATACAAACAAGGAGAAACATTGTTAGCAAAAGTTTCAGGGAATTTTATAGATAATATTGATTTTGAAAATATAGCTTTTTATAGGGGTCATGTTAAAGTCCCTTTTATTTACGATGTAACAAAGATAGAGGATGAATTCTATATTTATTCTACGCTGCCAGAAACTTCTAATAATTATTCAATAGTCATTAAGGATGTAAAATATATGGAAGGAAGCAAGGTTGTAGATTATGATATTCAAAGAAATTTTACAATAACAAATGATACTGTTGATTTTTCTATTTTTCCCGGACATATTATTACAAAAAATGATTTTTCATTAAAAGTTCAAAATCTTCAAGATACCAAAATAACTATATCAGTTTTAATATCTGCCGAAGATAAAGAAAAGGAAAGGGGCTTTTTCGCATCTTTATTTGGATGGACATCTGATTCTTCAAGTAATGAAACAACTTTTGAATTAAAATCAGGAGAGATTCAAGACATTGATTTTCAAGCTAATCCTTCTAATTCTCCAAAATTTGAATTTCTTACTTTTAAAACAGAAAATACTGTTTATGAAATTCCTATATATATTTTGGCCAATCAAACTTCCGAAGAGCCAGAATCGGATTTCAAATTTGATCCCGGTTTGTTAAATATTTCTATGCCAACTAACACATCTAGGATAAGGCTGATTTATTTGCAAAATACGGGACAAGTTGATTTAGAAGATATAAATCTTAGCATCTCTTCAGAAATAATTCCTTATTTTTCAATATCAAAAAAGAAAATTAGTTTATTAGAAACAGGTGAATCGAGTGAAGCAATTGAAATTTCTATAAATTCGACTTTAGAAGAATCTTATTTTGAAGGAAATATTAAAGCTGTCACATCAGAGGGGTTTATTGCATTTCTTCCAATCAATTTAAATTTTATTCCTAATTATGTTCCAATCGATGATGAAGAGAACGGCCAAGAAGGTTATGTTCCTGTATCAATAAAAACTTGTCAAGAACTTAACGGAAATATATGTGCAAATGATGAGATTTGTGATGGGGGGATAGAAATAGCCAAAGACGGAAATTGTTGCATCGGAACTTGTAAGACAGAATCCAAAACTTCTTGGGGTAAAATTATCGGCTGGACAATTATAATCATAGTAATATTATTAATTGGTTGGTTCTATAAAAGAAGATATAGATAATTTTACTTAGATTTTTTCTTACTTTTTTCTTTATCTTTGTCTTCTCCAGATTTTTCAAGAATATCCCTTAACTTCCTTTCTAGAATATCTTTTTCAACACCCAAAACTCTTGCTATCTCATCATATCCATGAAGTCTTCTGGTTAATTCGCTAAGAATATCGCTCCATCCCTGATTTGTTAAAGCAATTAACTCTGGATAAATAATTTCAATATGGGCGGGCATATATTGAAACATTAAAATAACTAAATCCATTACACCGCTTACTTCGACCTCAACTTCTGCAAAAGTGGTAAAGAAATCTTTGTTATCTTTCATAATTACTGGTTCTTGAATTTTTTTTTCAATAACTTTAACTCCTGGTTCAGAATCCATTTTATTTATTAAAGATTCAAGTGTTTCAACTAAGTGTTCTTTAGGTTTACCAATAATTTCAAGAATTAATATTGCTTTAATCCCTTCTCCTTGCTCTTCTTTAAGTTTATTTAAACTCATTTTTCCTATTTTTTAACAATTTTTTTAATATTATCAAACAAGAAAGTAAAATACAAAAAAGTATTAGGCTATAAATCGCCAATTTTCTCTTGTTACCCCCTTGCGTATTATTTATTGTTTTTATATCTTTTGTTTCGGGGTTATTTAATTTAATAATTTGGATTTCGTTTTGCTGATTATTGAGATCATAGGCTAATTTGCTTGTTTCGTTTGTTCTATAATTAATGTTTAATTCTTCATTGCTGTCTTCATCGTTTTTATTATTTTTATTCTCTTTTTCTTCTTCTATCGTTTCATTTTTTTCTTCTTCATTTTTATTATCTATGAATGTTATTTCATAATCGCTGAAAGTTGAAGTTGTTCCTGCTGTATTCCTTATTTTAACTTCAATTTTTGCATCTCCAATATACGAATCTGCTTTCAATGTGAATTCCTTTTCTTCATTTGCATTAATTGCGTCACTAACATAATAATATGTTGATTTCCATTCACCATTATTAAGAATCTTGCATATTCTTGTCCCATCTGTCTTAGAGGTGATATCAATCTTAACATCATAAACATCTGAAGCAAAATCAACTAATTTGAATGTTATGCTAAAATCTTTGCCAGTTTCAACTTCATCATCATAACTTAAGGTTATATTTTGAGCTAATGTTAATGGAATAATAGCAAATAAGAAAAATAAACTAATCAATATCAAAAATGATTTTCTTGTTTTCATTTTATTTTTTATTTTAATACGGGTGTACTTGCTTTTCTATATTCACCTTTTTGAAGTCTTTTCATACCTAAATTAAGTATTAAAGCCTCTGGCGCTACTTCTGATTTTTCAATTAGTCCAGATTCTGCACCACACCTGCTATTATGCACTTCATAATTATTTCCCATTTTTGTTATATTCATCAAAGTTTCATGGGGGTTTCCGGTAATGTAAATCCCTCTAGATCTCTGCATTCTTCCGTTTTTGTAAATTCTAAATATTTGTCCCGGCATTGCAACATACCTCTCATCATCCAACTCAACAAATCCCTCCATACCCTGAGTTAGATATAATCCATAAGGAAGTCCTTGCTCTTCACAGGCCTTCATTAGTCCCATTTTTAGTTCTTTAAAAGAATACTCTTGGGTTGGTTGAATTATTAATGAACCCATTCTCGGACAGGGATCCTTTGAACCATCTGATCTAGCATGACCGTTAGAATGTCTTTTAAAACAACCTGCACTTTGTCTTGAATGCAACAAATCATTTAATTTGCCTTTCTTAATCAAGTGGACTCTTTGTGCAGGAATTGCTTCATCATCGAAACTATAATGCCCAAATAAAGGAATGCCCTTAAATTCCTCTAATGTCGGATCATCATAAACCTCTAAAAAATCTGGGGCAATTTTATCTTTCATTTTACCCCCAAAAAATTCTATTTTATCTCCCCATTCGTCTTCTTGCATTCTATGGGCTTCTGCCCCATGCATAAACGTTTCATGAACTAATAAGCAAGTTAGGTCTCCAGAAGTAATCACGGGATAGGATCCACTTTTTTCAATTGGCGCTTTTAAAATGCCACCAAATTCTTTTGTTACCTTCCTACCATTTTTTATTATATCTTCATAATTAGGTATTTGAGAAATATCTGTTCCAGCCAAAACACCATAATGTTGAACAATTAAATTTTTATTATCTCGTGCAGAAACATCAAAAACTAAGAACCATCTTAACTGATTAGTATAAACTTTAGCTCTTTCAGAACTTACAAAATATTTGGATATATCTCTAAGATAAAAATCAATATCAAGATTACGCATCCAATCTTGCCTGAGAGATTTAGAGGCTTTTTCTAATTTCTGTCTTAATTTAGTGATATCGATGTCAACTTGTTTAGATTTATCTATATGTTGCATTGGTAGTTCCCTTGAAAAATAAATATACTTCTCTCTTTGTTCAGCATCTCCCAAGGTTCTGCTAAACCTTTCTTCAAAATCTTTTGCACAGTCCCAAAAAACCTCATTAGATAATCCGTTTAATTCAGATGTGCAAAATATTCTTCCCAAAGATTTTGGTAAAATAAAATCCCCAGATTCAACACTTCCACCCCCCTCATAATCGCCCATCCTTACTGTGAGCCTACCCTTAAACGAACCAAAATTCAAGGGTTCCTCCAGATGCAATGTACTTCCACTAGAAACATTTAGAATATGTTCTTTTTTATCTAAGACTGATAAACATGAATAAAATGGCTTAAGAGTAATATTCTCCCCTCCCGGTTTTCTCACTACTTTCTTAGCCTGTTGAATCTTTTCTACTTGTTCCTGCATAATCTTAAAGAGCTGTTGATTCACCATCCTTTTTTTCAGAAAATCAATCTATTTAATCTTTTATTGTCTTTAAAATATATAAAAATTATGAAAATTTACTCAAAAAATTGGCTAAACTTCTTTCCTTTTTCCTTAGCTTCTTCAAGGGTTATAGCATAATTCTTTCCAGAATCTCTTAAGTCTTTGGGGTTGAGAAAAAGCCAGCCTTCTCTATTAAAACGAAGGGCTACAACAGGTGTTAATCCAAATATTTCGCAGAATATAATGAAACTTTCTATTTGGTTTTTTGTAATGTACTTAACCGGTTTTTTTGATGCTTTAACTTCAATTGCATATTTTCCTACTCCTGCCTTACCTGCAAGAAGATCGCAATCTGCATTTTCCATCGCGCCACTTCCAGCAACTCTTACTGCTCTATAATTATTTTCTATAAACTTCTTAAATAGTTCTCTTTCAGCCTTACTTCCTTTTGCTTTGTTCTTTGGCATTTTTATAACTCTCTAAATTGATCATATTCATTAAATTGATCATATTCATGCTTATAATATGAATTAACTATCTCTCCTTGTTCATTGTACTCTAATACTATTTGTCTTCTATTAGTTGTTCCACCAATTAACTGATCTATTATGATTTCCTTTATCACAGATTCTTTTTTCATAATTAAATATAATAAATATAGTTTTTATATGTTAAGAATAGAATTAAGGTTCCATAATTTGATCTTCAATTTTTCCAAGAAAATTAAAAACTTCTGCTCTCCTGTTCTTGGCACATAAATCATAAGGAGTTTTGTTGTCTAAGGTGTTTTGTTTGGAATTAAAGAATCTAATACATTCTTCTTCATTTCCTAAAATGTCTATTGTTCTATTAACTAAATGTTCGCCCGCAATTTCAATTATTCCATCTAAACTATATGGTTTCATGATTTAACAGAATAACCCCTTGAGTTTAAAGATTGTAGGAAATAATAAAGAATTCCCTCTCTTACTGATTCACTCCCAATATTATCATGAACTTCTATTCTATCATTTTTATATCTTGTTATGGTAATAGCATATTCTGGCGTTCTGCTAACTTCAGTAAGATCTTTTTTATCATTTTTTCTGGTTTTCAGCAATTCATTAATTAACTCAATTTGTTCTTCTTTATTTTTAATATTAGACTCAATAGAATACTTATTTTTTTTCACATTAAATCTTACAGTTAATGTAAGATTTTTTTTACTCATTTTAATTAAGAATTTAATGGATTTATAAGCTCTTATATGGTTTAATGAATAAATCCCCATTAATTAAGAACACTGCTTTTAAAATAATGCATCAATTCTTCAATCTTGTTTCTGTTGTTTAAGAGAACTTCATAAGGCGTTTGGTTATCAAAAGCTTTGTTTGGTTTATTGAACCATTTCCCTAAGTCTTTTTCTGTTGCTCTATCTAAAAACTGTTTTGTAAGCTTTGGACCGAGCAACTCTGTAATGTCTCTGTAAGTATGTTTCATTTTTATCTTAGCTTCCTAATATTTAATTAATCTGTCAATCTATTCCAAATCATCCCTATTGCAATCACAGCTAAAATAACTGGAATCCAAGGAATGTCTATAACAAGATATTCTAAGTCACTAAGAAGCCAAGCTATTGCAAACAATAAAAGTACAACTGCTAAAGCTGGAAATTTTTTCTTTGCCATATTAACTTTACGTTGTTCTTATTTTTAAACTTTTTTTTTAATTATCACAAATCTCTTGCTTGCAATGTTCTTCTTTGATTTGCCTTTGCTCTTTCTATTGCTTTAGCTAAAATTTCCTCTGTTCTTTTTTCTAAAGCAACAGCTACTTCATCTGCAACATTTGGAACAAGGTTTTCTTTATCAAGTTTTTTTACAACTTTTTTTATATTTGATTTAACAATTAATCCGCCAGTTACCATATTATTCTAAATCAACCACCAATTAAAAATGTATTTATAACTATATAACCATCTACTACAAATCCCAGTATTCCTATTAACATTAAGATATACATCACCCATTCGGGCGGTACCCTATTCTTTTTCATCATCCAAGCCCCAACTACAAATAAAAAGGCAAAAGTTGCCAATCCAAAAATATCAAAATATTCTGCAAATACCATTTTGTTTTTTATTTTATTTGATTTAAGATTTTAATTATTTTTTCTTTCCCTATATCTAATATAAGTGCTGCTAATCTTGGGCCCTTTGTTTTATTGATTATTAATTTATAAGTTGCTTCAAAAAATTCGGTATTGCTTATCTCTACATTTTTGCATATTTCATAAAACTCATTAAATAATTCTGTTTCAGTCATTTTTTTCTTTTTTAGACTATTTTTTAATTCAAGTAAAGCTTCTTTTTGTTTTTCACTCAATTCAACTTTATTAGTATCATAAATCCTAAATTTCATGTCTTCTCCAGCATATTTATTAAGCCAATTTTTAACTTTTTCAGCCCTATATTTAGAAAGGTTGTTTAAATCTTTAGTTTGATTAATCTGAACTAATGTAATAAGATGCCTAAAACTAATTTTCTCATGCACTTTTTTATCTTTTTTAGCATTTGGATTTGACATTTCATATATCCTTTTTTCTTGTTCAGTTGCTTTATTATCATAATACTTTTTTTCTAAACTATCAAAGTCTTCATAGATTTTTATCACATCATTATCAAAACTGACTTGAAATCCTCTATTTGGCCTGGTTCCAGCAAATAAATACCTTATGACTTCGGGTTCATAAACTTCTAAGACTTCACTTAATGAAAGAGCATTTCCACTTGAACTTGAAAATTCTTTTCCACCTTTAATTTTTATCCATTCATACAACTGATAAAACGGAACATCTTTTTCATAAACTTCTTTTACAATTTGCTTAGCAGTATCATAAGAACCTCCAGGAGTGCTGTGATCTATTCCTCCAGGCTCAAAATCTAAATCTTCATATGCCCATCTCATTGGCCAATCAACTCTCCAAACCAGTTTTACAATTCCTTTTTTTCTATAATCTATTTTATTCTTAAATTTGCATTCACATTCATATTCTATTTTATAGCCATCTATCTTCACAACTTTTGTGCTGTCTTTATTGCATTTTTCGCAATAAATACTAATTGGATTCCAATCTTTTGATAATGGTTCTTCTCTATATTTATCAAGAATTTTTTTTATTTTTTCTGTGTTATCTAAAGCAATTTTTATTTCTTTAGCATATTTGCATGCTCTGTACATTTTGCTTTGTCTTATAAAAATGGGCTCTATATTAATTTCCTTAAGTTCGTTTTCAAATTTTTCTTCAAAATATTCTGCATAACTTTTATTCTTGCTAAAAGGCGAAGGGATATCACTTACTGGCATTCCAATATATTTTTCATATTCTTTTTTTCTTGAATCTGGAATATTAACCGGAACTTTTCTAAACCTATCAAAATCATCCCAAGAAAAGATAAATTTTACTTTTTTACCTTTGTCCTTTAAGGCTTTGACTTCTAAATCTGTTGTTATTGCTTCTCTAAAATTTCCTGTATGCACCACTCCGGAAGGTGTTGTTCCAGAAGCACAAACATATTCCTTTTTGTCCTTATTTCTTTTGATTATCTCTTCTGCGATTTTGTCTGCCCAGAAAAATTTTTCAGTCATATTCTATTTTAGAAAGATTAATTTTATATATTTAACTAATTCAATTGTGGTATGGTAATTAAAAATTCAATAATTAAAGAGTTACTTTCTCGGCCTTTTCTTATGGTTGTCGGGTTTATGTTTGGGTTTGATGGAACTTTTAGGCAGGGTATGATGAAAGAGATAGATCATGATACTCAACGAGCATTTGAAATAATGAACCAACCATATTTTGATAGGGGTGAAGTTGAAAATTGGATGTTAAGTCAATTAAAAACTAAGTATCAATTTGGTAAATATAAAGTTTCTTTTTTTTATCCCTTATGTAGTAGAAAATTGCAAGAACAATATAAAAAAAGACATCAAGACATTTGTAGAATAATCGCCGATGGTAATTAATTATGCTTCATCAAGAGCTTCATTGACTAATTTATCAGCAAGTTGTTGGTTTTCATCCAATCTGCTTACATGTTTATAGGTTATTTTACTAAATCCTTTTTCGAGTTCCTTGACTTTGTCATATAAAAGTTTTAATTTTATATCCTTAACCTTGTATTTCCCTTGTAATTGCTTGACTATTAATTCTGAATCAAGAAAGCACATTATCTCTTTGGCATTTTTTTCATTGGTTTCAATTTGCTTAACTAATTCAAGTGTTTTTATTATTGCCTTGTATTCTGCAATATTATTAGTTGCTATACCTATTTTTTCCTTGTGTTCTTTTATTATATTTTTGTCTTTTCTAATAACAATACCAATTGCAGCTTTGCCAGGATTTCCTCTGCTTCCTCCATCGCAATTAGTCGTTATCATTTTTTTGTTAATATTTTATACACTTTAATCTTAATAAGTTAATAACCTTATGTTGAGGGTTATATGTTTAAACTTATAATACTTTATAGATTTTATACTTCTTAATTCTTCTAACTTCTAAACCCTTTTAATTTAGCTCTCTAAATCTTTTACTTGTTCAGCATAATACTGCCAATAATGCCCAGCGCCATTTTTGTTTACTGTTTCATAATACTCGTTTAACCTTTTAAATTCTTCATGCCCTCTATCCATAAAAATACAATCTAACAATCTATCGAGGGTTCTTTCAATTTTATTAAAATCTTTTGTTTTAGAGTTAATAATATCGTCTATTTCTTGCTTCAATGAAATAACATGCGAATCTATTAAACTGTTCATTTCTTTAGCTAAAATAGCAATAGCGTCAACAAAATTTGGATTTTCTTTAGTCATTTTAATGTATTATATTTGTTGTTTATATGTCTAAATTTAAAAATGTAAAATCTTGAATGTCTTAAAATCTTGAAACTTTTCTTCTTTTATTCCAACTTTTTTTATTTGGCTATGCTTTGGCCCCTGTTTGCATAATTCAACTACTTTATCAACATTAGTATTATCTCCTTCAAGAAATATCTCTATTCTTCCATCTTCCAGATTACGAACAAAACCCTTAACATTGTGTTTTTCTGCATTGCTTTTTACAAATTCTCTAAAAAACACACCCTGAACAGTTCCAGTTATATACAATCTTAGTGATTTTTTCATTTTAATGTCAACTTTGTGTTAATTTATATTTGTTAATTTATATTATAAGCTATCTAATGGACTTTTTATATTTTTAATTGATGCTTGAGATATTTGTGTGTAAATCTGAGTAGTTTTTATGTCTGAATGCCCAAGTAGTTTTTGTATTATCCTTAAGTCAGTGCCTTGTTCAAGAAGATGCGTTGCGAATGAGTGCCTTAAAAGATGGGGATAAACTCTTTTTTTAATTTGCGCTTTTTTTGCTGAATTTTCAACAATTTTTCCTATTGTTTTTTTTGTTAATTTTCCATTGCGAATAGACTCAAATAGATAATCTCCTAGACTTAAAAGAATATAGCTTTTAAGTTCTTCTTTTATTGAGAAAGGGATTTTAACAAACCTATCTTTCTTACCTTTTGCCAAATTAATTTTAATCAAGTTTTCTTCAAAATTTAAGTCTCTTTTTTTTAAATTAATAATCTCAGAAACTCTTAATCCGCATCCGTAGAGAAGTTTAATTATTAATCTGTGCTTGATGTTGTTTGTAGAATCAATCATTCTTTTTATTTCATCAATAGATAAAATATCAGGTATTTTTTTATTTCTTTTTGGGTTTGGAATATCTAATTCTTGGTTTAAGATTTCCTTAAAGAAATATTTTAGGGCAAACACACAATGACCCACTGAAGATGGCTCGTTTTCTTTTAGTTTTTTTAAAATATACTTCTTAACATTCTCAGAGCTCGGTTCTTGATTCGAATTAATTTTTTCAAGAAATTCAAGATATTTTTTAACATGGATTAAATAAGATTTGATGGTTTGGTTAGAGTAGTTTTTTAATTTAAGATTTTCTTCCAAGTCTTTTAGCAACTCCCCCATTACTTTCTGTAGAACTTATATTATATAAAGGTTACCTTACACCCTTTAAACGGATATATAACCCAAAAAAGGTTAATATCCATTATGTTCAACTCAATCGTGAGCCAAAGATAAAGAGTAAAAAGTTAGTAAAGAGGACACTTTAAAACCCCCGACCACCCACCCCTAAATTGCAGAAATTGTTGTAAATACGAAGTGAGCCGCCTTGGTGCTTCGCACATTTACTCTCGCTTTCAGCGAGGCAGAAAAACTTCTTTTATCCGACCAACGAGAAACTCACGAAATTAAAATTTCGTCCAGCAAAGGATAAAAGGCTTCGCCCAAATTTTTCTGATTATGTTCTGGAGTTTCTATTTCAAGAACATTAAAATCATAATTATTGCATAAAGCAACATAAACACAAAAGGAACTCCTTGCTCAACCAAACTCAATTTAATATATTTACTGATTTTCTTACCTTTTCCTAAACAAGCCCATTCGTCTTTAAAAAGTTTAATAGGCAATTTTTCTTCTAAACAATGAATAACTTGAAATTTTCCACTATTTAATTTTCTAAATGAAGTAATAGACAAAAACCAAAGAAATGAAATACAAATTCCTGCAACAGCAATAATAATATGCCAAAACTCAAAATTTAAACTTGTTAAAAATCCCGTAAAAGCCAACAAAACCGAATTTAATGTTAAATAAAAATTATTTGATGATTGCCGTCTATCACTTACTCTTTCTGCTGTATCAACATATAACTTATATTGCCCCAAAATAATATCTTCTTCTTTAATTTTCATCTTTGACCTTGGATTAATAATTTAAGATTTTCCCAAGTCCATTTATACATTTTATCTGTTGATAATGAACTTTTAGGGCTTTTATTTTCTCCCTCTTTTCTTCCAGCCAATAAAAAATAAGGTTTTCTTTCTTCTTGAGTTATTCTTAATTCTATATCAACTCCTGTTGCAGTATCTGTTTTATGACCACATAAAAATATAACTTGTTCGCATCTCCTAATTCTTGTTTTTATTTTTTCTTTCCAATCCCCCGATAATGGTTCTTTTAATGAATAGTCCTGTATTTCAAATGGCGAATCTGGATTTTTTGATTGCCCTACTAAAAAATCTCTTAAATTAGAATCATTATCAAAATCAAAACTGATGAATACTTTTGGCTTTGTCATTTTCTTTTCTTTAGCCTCCTTGCGATATTTGTGATATTCCATTTCTTTAATTCTTCACTTCTTCTCATCGCAGGAGGTAATCTGTGATGTTGTCCTTGATTAATTTGAATACCAATAACTTTATTTCCTGCTTTCCTACTTTGTTCTATTTCCCAATTTACAGCCTTACTTTTGTACGTATCTTTGCCAATCGGAACTACCGTAGCAGAAGAATTTTCAATTCTTCTTTTCATTTGAGTTTTCCATTTGCTACTAAAAGGTTTGTTTGGAGATTGGTCATTAAATTCAATATCCATCCGTTTATTATTCGCTTGAGCTTTTAGCAACTCTTTAGCGTGTCTATCTTTATTTTGATAACTTATGAATACTCGTCTTGCCATAATGAAACGAATAATGTCCAGATTTATATAGTTTATTGTAAGACATTTAAACCGAAACATTTATATGTATGTATATTGTATTAATAATGTAGCTATCATTATATATTATTGTATCCAATGATAGTTTATGGAAAAGGGAATGATAAA
>CAZOFF010000006.1:19565-19807 GCA_964579165.1 Candidatus Woesearchaeota archaeon | reverse complement strand
CTCGGCTCGCAACTTCGCATAAGCCCTGTTAAACTCCCCGAGCCGTAGGCGAGAGTGCAACGTGGTCGAGGATTTCGAAGAAATCCGAAGAAGTTTTCGGGGGCATTCATTTTAAAGTAACTACATAGTAGTAAAGTTTATAAGGGATTGAAGATATCTTTTCTCTATGGACTCTGGAATTATTGTATATAAGAAGGTAGTACCTGGAGTAGATATAAGTGACACTATACAAAAATGTTTTG
>CAZOFF010000006.1:9000-19555 GCA_964579165.1 Candidatus Woesearchaeota archaeon | reverse complement strand
AAGGATTATTAGCAAGACATTCCGAGGCTTTTCTACCATACAGATTCAAAGGAAAAGGTTATAGCAGATTAAGGTCAGTATTTGCATTTCCATTTGAATTTCCGGAAGAGTGGTGTTATCCAAATCTCGTTCCTGCAAATAGAAGTTTTGCTGATGGCGAAACTGTAATGAAATTGGCAGTTGATGGAGTGGATGCTTTAGTACTTCCTATGTATGAAGTAGATGTATTCTATGGCAATGGAAATGCTTCATCTGATAATCCGAGAGATATGAGACGGATTAGGAGGATATGGGACTCGGCAGTTTCGCTTGAAGAATTTACAAGAGATTTTGTAAGGCCAAGTGAACGAGAGTACATATGGGATTCTAAGGATAGTAGAATAGAAAAGCCAGAAGTAATAATTCCAGAGTGGAGTTTAGAAAAGATATCTTTCTTGAATGCCCCCGAAAATTGAGTTTAACATATCCTTACTTTAAAATTATTTATCGGCATTATCAAGAATTTTTTATTATTATCCCTTGCTTTTTTAGATTTATGCTAGTCCTTCCAAGTTTTTTAATCCACTAACATAATCTGCTAATTCTCTAACACTAACATCTCTTGTTCTATCTTCATAAAATTGAGCTAAATAATCCGCGCTTATATCCACTTCAAGAAGATTCTCAACTTTTAAGCAGATTATCTGAATCTCATCTTCACTAAGCCCGAGATCTAGTTTAAGTTTAGCTTCATCTGTTATTGCATTGGGATTCCAATGTGTAAAATTAGCTATTACAGATTTTATTGCCTGCTTATTGCAATCATAAACAATTTTTTTTCGCAGATCATGTTGCATTTTATTTGCAAAAGCCACGTATTTTTGATTTAAAAGCTTTGTTGCATTTATTTGTAGATGTAATGTCCTGTGTTTTGTAGGTTTATTTTTATAGATTCTTATTTTATTGGCGAATATTTATCAAACACTTTTTGAACTTCTCTTTTCATTTTTTCTGGAAATTCCGTTTTCAATTCATGATATAGGGAAACAGAGTATGCTTGGACTTCATCTAATAATGTTTTATTGCTGTAATCCCCCCATGAGAGAAGCTCTTTTTTTAATTGCTTAAGATTATATTTTTTCATGATGTTTAGCATTTTCTTTTTGTATTTTTTATTTGTATAAAATAATGCATGAGCTAATTCATGCTTTAACATGTGATGATGGGCTTTTCCATGAACTGCTATAATATAGAAGTTATGCGTTTCATTTTTAAAAAGTTTGAGAAAAAGTTTTTCTCTTGGTGAAAGAGGATTGAATTTTCCTTCTCTAAACAAGTTAAGAGTTTTAGACGGAATATTAAATCCGTCCCAGTCTTTATAATAACTGAATTTACCATTTCTTTTTATGTACCACTGTCTGAATTCTCTGAGAGTAAATATTTTGTTCATAAATTTAGGAGATTCATAATGCTCTTGAAACCTTAGGAATGTGGATGACATATCTTTTTGAGTTTTAAAATGGAGGAGGTATATATCTTCAGAAAGCTTTTTCTTTTTAGTGTGCATTTTTCTTCTTTTGTTTTATCTTTTTATTTACAACTAATTAAAATTCTTTCTTAACCTTAATTGCTGTTGGAGCTTCTCCTCCGTGCCATGTGAATCTTGGCCTTATTCTTATTGGATAAATTCTTTCTGAGTTGTCATCCAAAATAATTGCGCTCCCTTTTAAGTCTGGCAATTCATCCATGTATTTTTTAATGTTTTCTAAAAGATAAGATTGCATAATATAATTTAATGCAGTAAGATCTTGCTGGCTTGTAACTCTATGGGCTATGACAATATCTGATTGAGTCATAACATCTTTGTGAATTTGTCCTGGTTGTTGTGTAGCTAAAACTAAGGAAATTCCCGGTTGTCTTCCCTCTCTCAGTAATTGAACTAAAGCATCCGTAGCTGTTGTTTTGCCTTCTAGTGGGAGAAATTCGTGTGCTTCATCAATAAAAATCCACACCAGAGGATCATCTTTTCTTTTTTGACTATAAAGATAGTCAAGTCCTTTAGATACCTCTTCTATTTCTTCTTTTTTTCTGCTTGTCATTCTTTGGTTGAATATTTTTCTTGATACTAAACTTATAACTAACGCCCGAACATTAAATGCACCTACTGCATTGTAAACACTTAAGTCAAGAACAGTTGTTGTTTCTGCGTTTACAAGATCCTTCACTTTTGTGGGTTGTTCATTTTGTGTTGCAAATACCCCCCATGTTTTTGCCGCCTCAAATAAACCTATTGCTGCATTTTTTGTTTCTCTTGTAGAATATTCCTGTTTTTCTATTTCATTTAGAATAAAATCTATGTCAAAAGAATTTTTTTGTTGTCTTAACTTTGTTATAACTCTTTCAATTAATACTGCTACAGGATGCACAATATCCAAACTGAATGTAAGTATCCAGTCTTGAGCTTCCATTTCCCTAACATCTAAGGCGAATTTGTCATCTATTGGAATTCCCTTTTCAATATATTCATTATAATACCCAAAAGGCACAAAAATCTTAACTGATAGATTTTTTGATCTTAATTGCCATTCATCTAAAAGTTCTTTGTCCTTTTGATTTTGAAATTTCATCGTCCAATAAATTCCCATTGTATCAAATATTAATGATGCTATGTTTTGGCTGACTTCCTTTGGGAGATTTGACAGTTCTTCTGTTAATACCCCAAGAGTATAACTTTTTCCTGAGCCTCTTTTTCCTGCAACCAAAATTACATGGCTTCTTGCCACATCCATGAGAATTTTGTTACTTAATGAAGTATAATTTCCCATTTTCACATAACCTTTTCCTATGTAAACCAGCCCTTTCTCACCAAGTGCTTTTTTATCAGATTCATTTCTCCCTATAATTATGTCATATGCCATGGTAATCTTCTCTTTTTTATTTGAGTTCTTTATTTTATATTAAGCTACAAGTATTTTTAATTATTTAGTATATTTAAAGTTATTAAGCACAATTAAGCAAAAAAAGCAATGGATATATGTTAAGCACACCTTAAATCTTACTCAATTAAACTAATACTCTATCACCAAAACCTTTTTAAAAACGTTTATTTTATGTGTAACATGGAAGAAGATTTAAAAAAAGAACGGGAAACAGCGGAAGAAATAAGTGAATCCAGTATTAAAGAAGAAGTTAAACCTATAAGAAAAAACCATATTAAAAAGGAAAATAAACCTCAAGTTACAGAGTCTCACAAGGAAAATACGAGAAATAAAGAGAATATGCATAAAGAACATACAGAACATAAAGAAGTTAAGAGTGATGTAGTCACATTAAAAAAACCGGAGTTTATTAAATCTATAAAGAAAAATCCTTGGATTGCTGTTTCAATTATTTTAGCTCTTGTTTTAGTCTACTTATTATTTTTTAGAGGTTCTATGACTGGAGGAGCAATTTCTGCTAACGAAGCGGGGGCGAAATTGGTTAGTTTTTATGAAGAGAACGGAGCAGAAGGGCTCTCAATTGAAGGTATACAAACAGTTAGTGGTGTTTATCAGGTTAATATCCTTTATCAAGGTGAGGTAATTCCAATCTATATTACAAAAGATGGAAAGTACGCCGGGCCTTTAAGTCCTATTGCAGTAGAGGATATTGTTACAGATAACACTCAAAATAATCCAAGTGTTACAATTTCTGATGAAGTTTTAGAAGGAACAACTTTTACTGATACTGGAGACGAAATATGTAAAGATAGCGGAGGAAAGCCTTATGTTATTTTATTTTCAACTACATGGTGCCCGCATTGCGAATGGATAGCAGATACTTTTGATGGGTTGAAAGATTCCGCAAATGCAGGAAACATTAATTTACAGCATTGGGAAATAGATATAGGGGATAATACTCTTACTAGTGAGGTTGAAAAAGAAGTTCCTAAAGATATGATGGCTTTATATGAGAAATACAATCCGAAAGGTTCTATCCCTACTTTCGTATTTGGTTGTAAGTATACAAGAATTGGAAACGGCTATGAAAGCGAAGACGATTTAAATGCGGAACTCCAAGATTTTAATGCTGCTATAAACGCTTTGTTAGCTTAAGATTTTTTGTTTTTTAGATTAATTTTATGCAATATCTTTATCTTTTAGACTTATCTTTGTTTGGGTTTTTAAAATATAACTGGTTTATTAACTGACATAATTTTTAATTAATTTCTATAAACAATTATAATCAACCTAAATTTGATGTTTCATTCAACAATCTTTTTAGTGTTTAAGAATAAAGTAGGGTGATTGCAAGGTTATCTTTTTATTCATTAAGAATCTTAATTAATATCATTAAAAATTTCTTTTTTTATCTTAAAACATACTCAATTTCTTCTTCATTAAGCTTAAGTTCTTTTTGAATTTCATTGTTTGATTTGAGGATTTGTTTTATTATAACAAATTCAGACATTGCTCTTTTTTCTCCTATATGCACATATTTAGCATATTTTATGCATATCGATTTCTTTTTGGCTTGCTTTTGATTATTCAACCAAATTTTCAATATTCTGTCTGGTTTTTTATAAGATGTAAATCCTGGAATATTATGCGATTTAGCAGACGAGATTCCATAACTTAATAATATATTTTCATAAACTAAAAATCTCCAATATTGTTGTTTGTATATTCTTCCTTTGAATACATCTGCCTTGCTTAGATATTCATATGCTTTTGCTAAATCTTTCCCTTTATATTCATATGGGATGTTTTCCTCTACCCATAGAAGTATTTCATCCAAGGGCATATTTAAAGAATCAAAAATATCCAACATTTCTCTGCTGGGCTTGTTTTTGAAAATCATCCTTAAAACATTGAAAATATCTATCTCCTTATTTCTCTCTGCCAATTCTTCTGGTTTAACATTGGGATAATTAATTATTGTTTGAAGGTCATTTATTGCGGCTCTTGCATCTCCCCTTGCCTTTATAGAAATACTTGTTAATATATCATTGTCTATAAAATGATTTTCTTTTCTTAAAATATCAATTAATATGCTTTTTATTGTATTATAATCTATTTCTTTTACAACTACAAGATCTGAAACCTTCCTTAATTCACTGAATTTTTTATGCCATATATTATTTGCAGTGATTATGATAGGGTAAATGGCGGTTTTAATTAAATAAAGTAATACTGTTAGCCCTCCTCTGTCCACTGCAGAAATTCCATCTACTTCATCTATTAGGATTATCTTTTTGTTTTTTAATAATGATTTTTGCTCTAATGCCGGTTTTAGAATTCTTTCAAGTTTTTCCCTATCTCTTAAATCAGAGGCATTTAATTCAAATAACTCTGCATTATTCTCTATAGCTGAAACATGAGCAATAGTTGTTTTTCCGCTTCCAGGGGGTCCGTGAAGAATAAGCGCTTTTTTTCCTCTGCCAAAATTATTTACAAAAGCTTTTGCTTTTTCAACTGCAAGTATCTGTCCTCTTACTTCATTAAAACTTTTTGGCCGGTATTTTTCATTTAATGGCATTTTGATAATTTTCTAAACTTAATTTAAATGGAGGATAATTGTTAGATTTTGGTTGTTGCTTTTCTGTTTTTAATGCTTCATTTAATTGAGACATTAGATTAGTGTATTTTTCTATAAAATTCAAGGGTTGTTGCAGTAAAGATAATGGTTTTGGTTTATAGGGTATTTCTAATCTCCTTATTCTGTATTTACTCATTACAACTCCCTCGATTTTCATTTTTTATTAGCTTTTTTAATTATTTTTTAAACTATTTTATTATGTTTATGTTCTATACTCTATTTCTATGTTTTATTTCCCTAAACCGGCAAGAACAAAGCTGGCTAAAAGAGCTTGTAATTGTATAAATGTATCCGCCCCCTCAACAATCCTAAACTCTACTTCTCCGGTTTTCTCTACTAACTTCATCTTAATATCTGGTTCTACTTGTAAGTTCCAGATTTCTTTTTGAATTGCTTTTATTACATCTTGTCCAGAAATACTCTCTTTGAGCATAACATCTAATAATTTATTTCTTGCTTCTTGAAAATCTCCTGCTAAAGCATAATCTAAAACTATTTTTATGTCTTTGGGTTTTGCATTTGAAATTATTGTGGAAACTAATTCAGTACTAATTGATGGAGAAATGGATGCTGTTGCCTGTAAAAGATTTATTGCACGTCTGCAATCTCCTTCACTTGCTTCATAAAGAGTTTCAATAGATTCTGGTGTTAAAGTTAATTTTTCTTGTTCTGCAATGAATCTTAATCTTTTTTCAATGTCTTTTTTTTCTAAAAGCTTAAATCTGAAAATTGCACAACGGGATTGTATTGGATCTATAATCTTACTAGAATAGTTACAAGAAAGAACAAACCTGCATGTTCCAGAATAATTTTCCATAGTTCTTCTTAAGGCCTGCTGAGCTTCAGGGGTTAAGGCATCTGCTTCATCTAAAAAGATTGTTTTAAATGGAACGTTTCCTATTGATTTTGTTCTGGCAAAGTTTTTTACTTTTTCTCTTACAACATTTATCCCTCTTTCGTCACTTGCATTAAGCTCAAGATAGTTTTCTTTCCATTTGTCTCCATAAAGTGCCCTTACAATAATTAATGCAAGAGTAGATTTTCCTGTTCCTGCTGGTCCTGCAAACAATAAGTGGGGGATGTTTAGGCTATTTGTTAAGGATTCAGTTCTTTTAACTATATCATCCTGGCCAACCAAATCAGAAAAGATTAAAGGTCTGTACTTCTCAGTCCATATCCCACTATTATTATTAAGCATATTAACATACTTGCAATTTGACTTATAAAGATTATTATGTTTTATGATTAGTTTTGAATTTAGTGTTACTGTCTTAATGGTTATTTATCCTATTTTCCAACAATTTTTTTCTCCAATAATCTAACTAATTTCTCTTGTGTTAATGGTTCAATTTCATAACCTTCTCTTTTTGCATATCTTTTTGCAAGGCATTTTAAATGGAATATTGTTATGTCTTTATTTGGGGTGTTTGGGTCATAAATTTTATAAGCTACAATAGGACATTTAGAACTCATTTTATTTATACTTAATTATTTAGATCTTGCTCTTCTTAGCTTTCTTTTATGCTTTTCTTTCTTAAGTCTTTTTCTTTGCCATTTCCATCTCATCTGGCGCTTTTTTTTCCATCTTCTACTTGATCGTTTCATTTTGTTTTATTTGTTAAATTTGTTTAATCTGATTTTTATAATCTATTATTTTGTTTTTCCCTTTTCTCTTCTTTTTTTATTATATATTTTGTATCATTTAACCGATAAGGAAACCAATAAGGATTGCTTGGTTCTTCTAACTTTGGACTGTTTAAATTAGTTAAATATGTATTATCTAAATTTGTCATATTAGGTTTAGAAAAAGTTAGTTTTTAAGGTTTTTGTTCATTTCTATAATGTTCTTTGTAATATATTGTTTCTTTTTCAGGATTAATATTTTTTATTACCTGTCTTGCATTTGAATTTGGAGCAGGATTGTATTCTGGAAAAACCATTGCCATAGCTAAATTAAAAACATAATGTAACTTACTTGTTATTGGAAGATAATTTTCGTTTGTGTCAAAATCCTTGTTTCTTATACATTGTCTTGTTATATTCCCCATTTGTTCATAAGTCATTCTGTTATTATCTTGGGGATTAATGTATAATACAGTTATTGCATTTGCAATATCCTTTAATTTATGGCCATCAGTTACAGCTATGCCTGGAATGTCTGTTTCTCTTGAGATCTTTTCTGAATCTAAATTACCTTTAAATGTGTTTAGAGCATTAAATCTTTCAATATAATCTATGTAACCATCTTCATATAATTTTTTTAAATCTCTTGAGGATAAATGTGTCGACCTATTTGGGTGAGGAATACCCATAACCATATTCTCTCTTTTTCCAAATCGTTTTTCATGTTTTGCTTCAGTTAAAAAATTGTAAAATTTATCTTCTATTTCTTCTACTGGCACTCTTTGTTCTGCAAATAATATCATAATATCTCCAAGATTTGTCCATATTCCCTGGCCATGAATTAGATAAATTGAAGAGCTATTATCTTTTTTTGTGGCTATAATCCCTTGACTTGTTCCCTTTAATGGGGTGTGCCAATATTTTACATCGAATTCTTCAACATTCCCTTTTTGTGCTTCCATATCTGAAAGAAAATAATTCCATCTTAGATCTATATGTTCTTCTTTTTCTGTCTTTTTGGAGAAAGAGGTTATTGTCAATAAATCAATATCTTTTTTATCTGCTTGTCTTAATACTTGTAGCAAACTAGGTCTGTCTCTTTTACTAAAGAAACTTGGATGATAATGTAGTTGTGCTTTCATAAAAAATGCAGATTTAATTAATTTATAAAGATTATTGTTATTCTCTCTTTTATCAAGGAATTATTAGAAAATGAACAAAAAAGAACTTATTCAACATTATGAAAAATTTAAACCTGAAATAAAAAATAGATTAAAAGAGTTTGAAGCGATTGATAAGACTAATAAAAGTGTTTTATTTAAGGAATTGGTTTATTGTTTGCTTACAGCTGGAACAAGCGCAGAACTTTCTTTAAAGACAATAGAGTATATTGGTGGTGTTATACATTATGGAACAGAAGAAGAAATTATTGCAAAACTTAAAGAGATTTATAGATTTTATAATATAAGGGGAAATTATATTTTTCTTGCAAGAGATAAATTTAAAGATTTAGACATAACAAATGAGAACATCAGAGAACAGTTAGTTGATGAGATTAAAGGTCTTGGAATGAAAGAAGCTTCGCATTTTTTAAGAAACATAGGATTTAAGGGATATGCTATTCTTGATAAGCATATTATTCAATGTTTATATGAACTTAATGTATTAGAGAATAATAAACCTCCTAAGAGTATCAAACATTATCTCGAAATAGAAGAAATCATGAAGTCATTTTCTAATAAAATTAATATAAGTATGGATGAGCTTGACTTAGTTTTATGGAGTTGGAAAACAGGGAAAGTGTTAAAATAGATTTTTATTATCTATTAATACAGGATATTATTCTTTGTTTAATCTATTATTAAATCTGTCTTAGTAAAGGTGTTTCTTATCTTTTATCTTTTATAATCTATTAATCAGTCTAAAAATACCTATAGTATAATATAATAATGTTTAAATAGTGTAAATAATACACTATTATAGTAAATGTAATAAATACAATAAGTAAAACAATAAAAACTAAAATGGACGCAAAAAACGAAACAATGATTGCAGTTAATGACAAAAAATCATTAACTTCAAAACAAATTAGATTGCCTAGAGCAAAAACAGAGCAAATAGTTCAGGAAATAGGGAACTTCCTAGTTTCAACATCTATAAAATCTAATAGTACTGGAGGAGTAATTGGTTTATCTGGAGGAGTAGATTCAACAACAACAGCGGCTATCGCAAAAAGGGCTTTTGATGATTATAATACTAGTGAAAATTTTCCAATTAATGGAAAAAAGCTTGAGGTAATTGGTTATATACTTCCTTCTGTGATTAACAATCCTGAAGACGAAAAAGATGCTATTGAAGTTGCTAAAAAGCTTGGGATAAAATATGAAGTTTTGGAAATTAATCCTGTTGTAGAAGCTTATAAATTTACTAATTCAGAAGTTTTTGAAAACAAATATGATAAAGGAAATTTGTTATCTAGAATTAGAGCAAATATTTTATCTACAAAAGCAGCTTCTCAGAAAAAAATAGTTTTAGGTACGGGAAATAAAGATGAAGACTTTGGAATTGGTTATTATACTTTATTTGGAGATGGTGCTGTACACTGTAGTCCAATTGGAGGTTTATCAAAAAGATTAGTTAAACAAGTTGCTAGAGATTTGGGTTTTGATAAAATTGCTGATAGAGTCCCTACTGCTGGTTTAGAAGAAGGGCAAACAGACTTTAATGATTTAGGCTATGATTATGATGTTGTAGAACTTGTAGTAGAAGGAATTGATCAAGGATTTGAACTAGAAGAAATTGTTGTAAATCCTCAAGTAATGGGTCTTGTTGAAAAACAAATTTCTAGAAGTAAATTTAGTAATGTAAGGGAGATTGTAAGAGACATATTTTCTAGACACTATTATATAGCATTGCCTAAATCACAAATAATCCATCCACCAATAGCAAATGTTACTTTAGATTATTCATTAACAAGTGTTGTTAGTAGTGGAGAAAAATCATAAATAAAAACAAGGAAAAATAAAATGGAATACAAATGCCCTGGGATAACAGCAGATATAATTGTAGAGAAAAATGGAATGGTTCTCTTGATTAGAAGAGGAAATGACCCCTTTAAAGGAATGTATGCTATTCCTGGAGGTTTTTTAGAATATGGCAAAGAGAGATTAGAAGAAACTGCTAAAAGAGAGTTGCAAGAAGAAACTAGCTTAATTGTAAAATTAAATGATTTAGAATTAATCGGAGTTTATTCAAATCCTCAAAGAGACCCAAGAGGACATGTTGTTTCTCATGTTTATGTTGCAAGAAATTATAATGGAATTGTAAAAGCTGGAGATGACGCTGATAGATATCAGTGGTTTAATCTTGATAGTTT
>CAZOFF010000006.1:0-8990 GCA_964579165.1 Candidatus Woesearchaeota archaeon | reverse complement strand
AATTAGCTTTCGATCATAATATAATCTTGGAGGATTTTACAAAATGGAAAAGAAAAAATATAATAGTTTAGGATTTATTGGAAGATTTAAACCATTGCATAACGGAGCAGAAAGACTTTTACAAGAAGCTCTTAGTCAGTCAGAGAAAGTTGTAATCGGAATTGGAAGTTCTAATAAATATAATTGTAGAAATCCTTTTACTGCTGGTGAATCTGAGGCAATGATTAATCTTAGTTTTGCTTCAAAATTTAATAATTATAGAATTGTTCATGTTCCTGATTTTGCTCATATTCCTGAGTATAAAGATGGAAAGAAATGGGTTGATTTTGTTAAAGAAAATTTTGATGTAGATTATTTTGTTTCTGGAAATGATTATGTTTGTGAACTTTTAACAGGTATTTTTCCTCTTATTCATCCTGGAGAAATTGTTCCTAGAAATGATTGGATTAGAATTAAGGGAAGTCAAGTTAGATTCGAAATGGCTATATTTAGTGATTGGAAAAAACTTGTTCCTAACTGTGTTGCAGATTATATTGAATCTAATGGAATAGTTGACAGATTTAGGAAAGAATTTGGATTGGAAACTATCGCGAGACTTTCTAATATCAATCTTAGAAGAGACGAAAGTTTGGATGAAGAAAAAAATCATCCAATGGAGGTTTAAATGGCAAAGATTGGAAATTACAATGTTAAGAAGAAAATTGGAGAAGGCGGATTTGGTAGAGTTTTTCAGGCAGAACATATATTACTTGGAACAGATGCTTGTCTTAAACAAAATATTAGGGCAACAGAAGCTGACGCTGATTTGTTAATGTATGAATCTAAACTAATTTGGAAATTAGAAGATTATCATTCAATTCCAAAAGTTAAGGATTTTTACAGAACAGATAAAGATGAAGCAGTTATGGTTATGAGTTTTATTGATGGAAGCACTTTAGAGGATATTGTTCAGAAAAAGGGAGCTTTACATCCTGAAGACGCTAGTTGGATAATGGAAAGATTATTAGGAGCGTTATATTTTATTCATAGCTATGGGGTTGTTCATACTGATATAAAACCTCAAAATGTTTTTGTTGAACCGAATAAAAGGGATATTAAATTAATTGATTTTGGGTTAGCATCTTACAAACCAAAAAGCACAACTCTGCCAGTAGGTTTTAGTCCTAAATACGCTGCTCCTGAATTAATGTTAGGAAAACCTCCAATACCTGAAACAGATTATTATGGGGCAGGGATAGTAATGTTAAGGGCTTTGGGTGGAGATGTTTCCAAAAAAAGTTTTAGACCCGATACTCCAAAAGAAATTGTTGAATTTTGTAACAAACTTCTTTTATATGATCCATTACAAAGACCTCGTTGGGAAAATGGAATTCTAATTCAAGAGTTGTCGGAAGTAAGACAGCAAGTTTTTGGAAGGAGGCATGCTGATTCTGACAAACATGTGAAAGGAGGTAAAGATTAAAATGTACTCATGGGGAGGAAGCGCTTCAGGATTTAGGGGAAGTAAGGATTATGACTTTGGATCCGCAAGAGCAAAATATGATAAGATGGCAGCATCAATGCCCAGCGTAAGAAGTTATTCAGCAAGCAGAGCTCCTGATATGAAATTAGTTGATCCTAAAGGAAAAGTTATTAAGTCAGATAGCAAAGACCCTATTGTAATAGCTGTTGATGTAACTGGAAGTATGGCTAGTTGGCCAGGAGAAATTTTTGATAGACTTCCTTTATTATATCAAACACTTGCAAAATATCGTCCAGAAACTGAAATAAGTTTTGCCGCAATAGGAGATGCATCTTGTGATGATTTTCCATTACAAGTTAGTAACTTTGACAATACTGCAAAAGGTCTTGAGAAAAATCTTAAGGCATTAGGCTGTGAAGGTGGTGGTGGAGGTCACATAACAGAAAGTTATGAGCTTTTTGGTCAGTTTATGTTAAATAATGTTATGACTCCAAATGCAACATCTCCATTTTTATTAATTTATGGAGACGAAACTTTTTACGATGAAGTAAATCCAAAACAAGTGGAATATTACATTGGAAGTAAACTGCAAAGTCCTAGAAAATCTTCAGAAGTTTGGGATAACCTTCTTCAAAGGTTTAATGTATATTTTCTTCAAAAGCCTTATGGCTTTGGAGATGATAATGCAGTAACTAAACAAGTAAGAAACTCTTGGGAAAAAGCTTTAGGAAGTCAAAGAGTTATACAATTGCCGTATGAAGTGAAAGCAGAAGATGGAAGTATTATGTCAGGTTCACAAAGAGCCGTTGATGTTGGTATGGGTTTAATTGCTAAACATTGGGGAGAATATAGTGATTTTACAGATAACTTAGATGCTAGACATGATGATCCAAGTGTAAAAGCAAGTGTCCATAAATCATTGAGATTTGTTGATGCAAATCCATCTGGAGATTCAGTAATGCCTACAGCGTCTGGCAAAGATGCTTCAAAATCAAAATCAAAGCTAACAAAAAGCTTAGGAGACTAAAATTATTTTTATTTTTTATTTTTTATTTTTTTAGAATAAGGAACAAAGAGAAAACGCGAACAGGATGTATTAAATTTATATTAGAAGAGATAAATAAAACAAACAATCACAAAAATGAAATCAAAAATTGAAAGAACAGCTATTGCTACAATGCCACCATACGCACCTTATTTGGATGAGGTTATAAATCATCCAGTTGTATCTGGGATAAGATTGAATACTGTTATGCCTTTAAAAGAATCTTATGAAGAAGCGTTGAAAAGACTAAATAATAAAATACAAGAACAAGGGAAAGATTTATGGATTGATTTAAAGTGTAGACAATTAAGAGTTAAGGAATTTGGGGTTCCACCTTATACTGCAATAACATTAAGTCATAATATTGATGTTTATACTCCATGTAAAGCTTATTTTTCTTCTAGAAATGAAGTTGCTACTATTCTTCAAGTTGATGGAAATAAATTAATTATGCAAGAAGGACCAAGAAGAGTTTTAGGTCCAGGAGAATCTGTAACAATTACTCACCCTACTTTAAAGATTGAAGGCTATTTAACAGATACTGACAAAAGATATATTGAAGCTGCAAATAAAGTTGGTTTAAACAAATATATGCTTTCTTTTGTTGAACAAAATAGTGATTTTACTGAATTAAGAAATTATGTTTCTAATGCAGAAATAGTTGCAAAAATAGAATCTCCAAAAGGATTGCAATTTGTCAAAAAAGAATTTGGAAAAGATTTTTCTGATTTAAAATTTAAAAATAAAGGAATAAAAAAAGATAGGCTAATGGCTGCTAGGGGAGATTTGTATATGGAATTACATTATCCTCATGAAATTGTGCAAGGATTAGAGCTAATATTAAATAAAGATGAAGATGCAATTGTGGCTTCAAGATTATTAGAAAGTTTAACAAGTAATCCAGAACCTTCTTGTGAAGATATTGGTGACGTAGATAATTTATTAAGAATGGGATACAAAACTTTTATGTTTGGAGATGAAGTTTGTTTAAGTAGAAATATTCTTGTTTCTGCTTTGAATGTTTTCTCTTTAATGGCTAGGAGGTATGAAAAATAAAGTATTGTTTAAAATGAATAAAATATTAAATGGAAGAGTAATTAAATTTGTGATTACTGGTGGAATTTATTCCATAAAATTTGAAAAGGTAAGGATTTAACTGATGATTTGTTCGAATGAGACTATAAAATGATGATTGAATTAGCAATTGGGGATACATATGGGGCAGGATTTGAATATGTAGACGAGTCTATAGTATATGAATATAATAACTTGAAAAACTATAGAAAACATCAAAAATATAATATTGGAAATGGAAAATATACAGATGATACTCAAATGTCTTTAGCTATTGCAGAACTTTTAATCGAAGGAGTTGAATTTACTCCTTTGAATATTGTTAATAAATTTATTGAGGTTTTCAAAAGAGATGAAAGGGAAGGGTATGCTACTGGATTTTATTCATTTTTGCAAGAAGTTAAAACAGGGGAAGAATTTTTACAACGAATTAATCCAAAAAGTGATAAGAGTGGAGCAGCTATGAGAGCATTACCTATTGGCTTTTTGCCAAATATTAAAGATGTAATTAAATATTCAACAATACAATCTAAATTAACTCATAATACTCCTCTTGGAATAAACGCAGGGGTTGCAAGTGCTTTAATGTCTCATTATTTTATTTATAATCTTGGGGATAAAAATGATTTAGGAATTTTTCTAGAATCACATGTTGAAGGTGAATGGTCTAAACCTTGGAGTGGTTTAGTTGGTGAGAAAGGATATATGGATGTTAGAGCAGCTATAACCGCTATAAAAGAAAAAAATTCTTTATCTAAGATATTAAAAAAATGTATTGATTTTACTGGGGATGTAGATACCGTTGCAACAATTGCCTTGGGAGCTGCATCTTGTTCTTCTGAAATAAAACAAGACCTGCCAAAAAATCTTTTTAATGATTTAGAAAATGGTAAATATGGTAGGGATTATCTAATTGAACTAGATAAAAAGTTAAGACTAAAATTTTTTGGAGGAGAGAATGTTTAATAAAATAATTGTTTTTCTCAAACAAGGATTAGAAATTGATGCAAATGTTCTAGAAAAGATACAAAATATATTTTTTAATTCTGAAATAAAAGTTGTTTCATTCAATGACTTAAAGAAACAAGACTTAAAAGATGCTAATTTAATAATTACCCTTGGTGGTGATGGGACATTTGTAAAAGCAGCTAATTTAATTGAAAATTCTTTTATTTTGGGGATAAATGCAGAGCCACATAAAAGCGAAGGTGTACTTACAAGTATAGACTTTTCTGATTTAGACAAACTAGGAGAAATTTCTAGTGGAAATTATAAAGTAATAAAAAGGCATAGAGCAAAAGTTAAACTTAATGGGAAATTACTTGATGAACATGCATTAAATGAAGTATATGTTGGTGCAACTTCTCAATTTCATAGTTCAAGATATAAGATAAAATTTAAGGATATTGAAGAAGAACATAGAAGTTCAGGAGTTATTATTTCAACAGGTACTGGATCTCCGGCTTGGTTTTATTCTGCTGGTGGAAAGATATTTAGTCATGATGAAGAAAAATTAAGTTTTATTGTTAGAGAACCTTATTTTGGAAAGAGAATTTTCATCCCAAAACTTCTAAATGGGCATATAGAAAAAGGTGATAAAATCATTATTGAATCTATGAGGAATTTTGGAGGAATTCTAGCTATAAATGAAGCAACTTATGATTTTAATGAGGGAGATATTGCAGAAATAGAACTTTCAGATAAGCCTCTTAGCGTGATAAAACTAAAATGAAATATATTGAATGCCCTCAAATTTACAAAGGAAGAGAGAAATCATTATTTTTAGCTGGAGGTATAAGTAACTGTCCAAATTGGCAAAAAAATTTAGTTAAGCAATTGAAAAATACAGATTTAACAATATTAAATCCAAGAAGAAAATCTTTTTCAGTTGATAATAAAGATATTGAAGAAGAGCAGATAGCTTGGGAATATGCTCATTTAAAAAAAGCTTCTGTGATTTCATTTTGGTTTCCAAAAGAAACACTTTGTCCTATAACTCTTTACGAATTGGGGAAGCAAAGTGTATTAAATAAACCTGTTTTTATTGGTGTTCATCCAAAATATGCAAGAATAAAAGATGTGAAAATTCAAACAAAACTTATAAGACCGGAAGTGAAGATTGTTTATTCACTTAAAGATTTAGCTGAGCAGATAAAATTATTTTCTAGAAATTCTTAATATTTGTTTCAAATACCCATCCTTATATTTTTCATCTGGTTCAATACATGCTCCTTCACTCCATTCATTCCATGCACAAATATGAATTATATCAATGGAGTTTTCTTTGCAAAATTTTTTACCTTCTTTTAAAAAACTACCAAAATTTTTAGGATTATTGTTTATTACTACGGGTGACCAAGGAAATCCTAATTTTGAAGATAATTTTTTTATTCTTATGCCTCTTGGTGTTGCATCCCACCCTGCAGATATAGATGGAATATAAGGTATTTTTGAATTTTTTGATATTTTGTTCCAATCTTTTATTCTTTTTTTGTAAAGTGATTTGTAATCTTGAATTAGTTTAGCATTTTTTTTAAAATCAGGTAAGAAATTATAACCTGTTAAGGCATCAAATCCAAAGTCTGTTTTTTTAGTATTTGTTACAACTCCAACAAAAAAAGGGATTGGCATAGCTTTTTTCGCAAAGTATTTTCTTGCATATTCTATCATATTTTTTAGCTTTTTTTCTCCTAGTTTATTTAAAAATCCCCCCACGTAATACATAATAAAATAAGGTTGGTTGTTTATTTTCCAATAATTTTTATTTGAGAAGTACTTTTTCTGACAGAATTCTAACATTTTTATAAAATCTTTTTTATTTGTCATTATCCATCTTTTTTCTTCGCTTTCATGTTGCTTACCTTTCTCAACTGGAAGGTATGATTTTGCTAATTTCCATGAAAACATTAATGCAAATTTCATACTAGAATTTTCTTTGATGAATAAATCTAATGGTTTGTTTAGATAAATTTTTCCTTTTTTCCAATACCAATCAAATATAAATGAATCTATTCCATGTTCGCTTGCTATTTTTATTTGTCTTTTTATTGTTTTAGGATTATTATCATTATAATACCCATTAAGTGGAATTTTTGGTTGATTTTGTTGTTTAATATACTTTTTTGCTGATTTAACTATTTCCCACTCATTATGCTCTTTTCCATATCCTGGAAAATAGTATGCTCCTATTTGAACAGTTTTTTTATTTTTCATATTTAAAGATTGGCATGTTTATATTTAAACCTAACTAAACCGTAATTATATAGTAGTTACGATACAGAAAACTTTATAAATTGGTATTTGTCTAATTTATTATGGGAAAATCTGTTATGAGAACATTAATTAATGGAGCTGGTGGAAGAATAGGAAGAGCAGTTACTTATGAAGTTGTAAAAGCTATAGAAAATATTTCTGTTATACATAATGGTGGGGGAGCATATTTAATATCATTAAACGAACCAAGAGGGATTGACTTTGTTGTAGATAACTATAAATCAAGAGATCCTGTGCATGGTGTTTATGATTGGAGAGTTGAAAAAAATCAGAATGTATTAGTTCTTAATGGGATACCTTTGAGTTTTTCAGCTGAAAAAGATATCTCTAAAATTCCATTTCAAGATAAAGATATAGAGATGGTTTTAGAATGTTCTGGATTTTTTGGAGATGCAAAAGTTAAAGATCCCACTATAAAATTAACTCCTGCAGATAATAAAGCAAGAGAATTTTTTCAATATGGTGTAAAAAAAGTTATACAAACTTATCCTGCTAAAACTGCAGATGTTTCTATAATAATGGGAGTTAATCATCAGCTATATGATTCTAACAAACACGATATAATATCAAATGCTTCATGTACAACAAAAGCTCTTGCAATGCCATTACAAGTTTTACTTGATAGAGGGATTAATATTGAAGCATTATCTATGGATACAACTCATGCTGCAACAGCTTCGCAAGGAGTTTTAGAATCATTGGGACAAATAATTACACATTCAACTGGTGCTGCAAAAGCAACCGGATTAGTAATACCTAGTTTAAATGGAAAGATGACTGGAATGTCTTATAGGGTTCCAACTCTTGATGGGAGTTTTGCAAATCTTTATTTTGTTACAACTTCAAATAATGAATTAACAAAAGAAGGGATTAATGATTTAATAAGATCTAGTGTTGATAACCCAAGATACTTCCAAAGAATAGGAGTATTTGAAGGAGAAGATGCGGGAACATTTGATATTGTTGGTAGAAGAGAAAATAGTATCATAGTGCTTTCAAAAACTAACGTTATTCCTCTTCCTTTTGCACCCGAAGGAAAGAAAGCAAGTTTAGTAACTTTAATTGCAGGTTATGATAATGAATTAGGTTCATCAGTTGATCCTACTTTGCTTGCCCATTATATTGCTTCAAAAAATTAATAAAACTATTCTTATTTTTGTAATTATTAAATATTCTACTTTTATCAAAATATTTATATATAGTGTAATAATTACAAATATAGGATAATCAGAGTTTATGATTATTTTAAAAAATAATAAAATGGCACTAAAAGATTATTCTCAACCTTCTGTAACTGTAGATATAGTTGTATTTACTATTATTAATGATGACCTTAAAGTTTTATTAATCAAGAGAGCAGTAGAACCTTTTAAAGGTGAATGGGCAATTCCTGGAGGATTTGTTAGGATGGATGAATCTCTTGAAGAAGCAGCTAAAAGAGAATTGCAAGAAGAGACTAATGTGAAAAATATTTACCTTGAACAATTATATAGTTTTGGTGAGCCAAAGCGAGATCCACGGGGGAGAGTAATAACTGTTTCTTATATGGCTTTAATTAATTCAAATAATGAAGCTATTGAATTAAAGGCAACTACAGATTCATTAAAAGCTGAATGGTATTCTTTTAACAATCTTCCAAATTTAGCGTTTGACCATAAACAGATTTTAAGTTATGCTTTTAAGAGATTAAAATGGAAATTTGAATATACTACTGTTGCTTTTTCATTATTGCCTAAAAAGTTTACATTAACTCAATTACAAAATATATATGAGGCTGTTTTTGGAAAAAGTTTCGACAAAAGAAATTTCAGAAAAAAGATATTTACTTTAGATTTATTGAAAAAAGAAGACTTGAAGTTAGATGTATCCTATAGGCCCCCACAACTTTATTCTTTAAAAAGAAAGATTGGTGAAATTGTTGAAATAATTTAAACTCTGCTTTTTCTTTTTTTCCTATTTTTAGTGCTAAATTGCAAACTCTTTCTGTGTGGTCAAAAGCATGACTGCCAGTTTCTTCAAAGTTGGGCCGTATTTTTTCTCTTAATTTCTTAAAAAATTCTTTATTCATTTTAATTGTTGTTTATTCAATTTTATATTAAAACGCCCCTGCTGATGCTAAAAATTCATTTTGATTTT
>CAZOFF010000005.1:0-20576 GCA_964579165.1 Candidatus Woesearchaeota archaeon | reverse complement strand
CTTCTCTGAATCAAATCCTTTATCTACAAGGAAGGCAGTTATAGGTAACTGCCTTGAATGTTCCATCAAGTATGGAACATCGATGTTTTCATTTCTCTTTTTTCTTCTTAATCTCACTGCTACAATCAGTCTTCTCCTTACTTCTACAGCAACATTTGCTTGCATAAATCTGTTTTTTTCTCCTGCAATCGTGCAGAAGTAAGGGCTTCTCGCGTTAAAAATAACCTTAACAGAAAATTTAAATATCATTAGAGATATATAGATTTCTAACAGCTTTCTATATGCCTATGTTAAGTGAAATGCCTGTAAAAGATTAATATGGTCGGCTCGTAGTGGCTAATGCCACAAATTTTCTCGCTTTCCGCGAGAAAATTTATCTTGTAAAAATCTCGCAGAGCTTTTTCTCAACTTCTTTTATTTTTTCTTGCTTGATTTTTCCAATTTTATACAAAACAGAAGAACTCTCGGCTGTTGTAATAATTGAAGACATAACGAAACTATCATGCTTCAAAAACCCAGATGCGAAATCTTTTTTTGAAAGGGAAACCAAATCTTCATCTTCTCTTTTAACTGTTGTAATCTGCGCTAAAATAATATTTTCTCCTTTAAGTTTTGCAACAACTAAAGCGGGCCTCTTCTTGGTTTCGGATAAGTTTGTGTATGGAAACGGGAAAACAACAACCTCTCCTTTCACAAATCTTTCCATGCTTCTTCATCCTCTTTTGAAAGCCAGTTTTTCGCAAATGCTTTTTCACTCGCTAACATTGCCATCATAGCTTCACTAATTTTCTCTTTTTTCATCGGTCTTAATTCAACTCTATCATCATAAGAAATAACATTAACTTTTGCACCTTCTTCAAAACCAGCTCTCGCTCTGACTGCCGAAGGAATACTTATCTGGCCTTTGCTGGTTATTTTTACAGTTCTGATGTCTCTAATTTCTTCTTGCATTTTAATTTCTTACTTGTAAGAAATATAAGGTATTTAAGGATTTAGGTAATTTTATGTTTGCTTTTTAGCACAGAAAATAACAGAGTAATAATATGAATCTTTCTCAGTTAACCCTGTTGTACATTCTCCTCTCATATCCCCCTTCTATCCAACTCATTGTTAACTATAGCAATTGTTTGAGAAGCAAAGTACATTTTTGGACCTATTGAAACTTTATTTGCAATGTCTTTAAGTCTTTTAATTTCCTTTTTAGGAAGTCCTTCATGGTCCCCTAAAATAAAAACAGGAGTTGAACTTTCATTAAAATCTGTTTCTCTTATATCTTCTCCATTTTTGTCAAGAATATAAATTTCCTTACCTTCTTTAACAAGTTCATTTAAAATATCTAAAAAAGATTTCTTTTCTATAAAACATCCTGGAATTGGATTGTTTTTAACTCCTGGCTTATACTTATATAAAATCTTTCTTAGTAAATTAGCTACATCCCTTTTGTTTAATGGCAAGTCTTTATGATACTCTATCTCAATATGTTTTGGTGGATCAGGCATGCCATAAAATACAAGATGCATTCTAACATCTTTTCTTATATCATGGCTTAAGAAGAAAGCAGAAATTAAAGAATGAATTGCAATATCCATTCTTCCAGCTTTCATTAAATCCACACTCCCTTTATTGCCAGACAAAGCTCCTCCGCTTGTTGTTGCTTTGCTTGAAAAATAAACAAATTCCCTTGTCATTTTATTTTAAATTAAATATTTAACTTTAAAATTATTAGTTTATATAAGCTTTTAGTCAAAATTATTAACTTTGATTATTAACTAACTAATTTTTAAAGATAGTTTGTTCTATTAATAAACTTAATTTTTTTATCTACCTTAACTTAATATAAAAACGCCGGTTTTACATTCAAAATTATACACTATCTTAATCTGCAAATATTTAAAATATATCTTGTCTTACATTTAATAAAATGTCTGAGGCAAAACATCCAGACCATGTTCTAGGATATAATGGAACTATTGAGGAACTTGCAAAGGCAGTGGGCAATATGAATTACAGTAAAACAGAAGAGTTTATAGGAAAACTTGCAGATGACATCAAAAGACAAGCAGATGATGATTTTGCTAGGGGCAGAATAAACTTAGCTTTTAATTTATATGAAACAGCAAATAAACTTTATGATGCAAAAGACAAAATGAATTTAGTTTGGAAAATCTGTGAACCTTTTATGAAAGAGAAATGATATTTTATTTGGTTTTATTAATATTATTTATCAATTATTATCAAAGTTAATCAACCCAAGATTAATTGATATAACCCCGAATATGTTTTTTAGTTAACAATTGTTTATTGACTATTTATTAATCATTTTTAAAACATTCATGAAAAAATAGTATTTTATACTCCAATAAACCTTAAAAATAACTTTGTTCTTTAAAAATTATGACAGAATACCCAATTCGATTTCAAAAGATAAATCTAATGGTTAAAGGTAGTAAACCTTATGGCGATTATATATTATTTATCAAAGCGGATAATCTGGGAGAAGCAGCTAAAAAGGCAATGTCTAAGTTATGTGTTATTGGATTTATGAGTGGTTATAATGATGTATGGAGTGCGACTATCACTGATCCTGCGGATAAGATAAGCTATCCCCTTTTACAAAACGGTGATTGGGAATTTGATAAAGAAGGAAAATTTTTAGAAAAAAGAGTAGTAGAAGAAAGTGTATAATTTTTCATTAATTACTTATTCATCCATTCCACAACCTCATTCATAACTTCTTTTTTTAATGAATGTTCAAATAACCAATGATTTCTATTGCTCTCTAAGATTTGAATCATCCAATTTTGCACACCCACTTTCTTAAATGTAAAAATAGCTTCATCATACATGCTAAGAAGCTTATTTGTTTCGATTAAACTTCTTCTTGCTTTTTCATCTTGTTCCATTAAATCCAAGCAAACACATTCAACATAACATCTTGCCCAAGAATCCATTACACCATATTCTATAGAAACATCTGTTAAGTCTTGATAAGGAAGTACTGATTGTCTGCTTGATGTAAAATCCATCTTAATTATCCTAATTGTTCTAATTATTTGCTTTATAAATATCTTGTTATTTTATTGGTTGCAAGACAAATTCTGGCTTTGCTAAGATTTCATTATTTTTAGCTTTTGGATTAATATCTATAATTTTATAAGTTCCTATAAATTGGCCATCATTGAACGCACAAATTAAACTTTCTTTATTAAAATTTAACTTATTTATTACATCAATCATTAACAATGGCTTGCCAGTTAATAATTTTTTAACACTTTCTTTTTTAACTTGCATGGAAGGAAAAATCTCTGTTATGATTTCAGCTGGAATTAATATATCTTTTAATTGTTCTTTATTTCCTTTTTTATATTCATCTAAGGTTTTGTCTAAATCGTAGAGCGTTATTGAAGGATATTCCTTATTTTTATCTTTGTTTCCTCTTAATTCTTCAAATATTCCGGCTTTAGTTCTTCTGAGCTCAATCATATGCGCACCTATCCCCAGCTGTGTTCCGAGGTCATCTATTAATTTTCTTATGTATGTCCCCCCTTGAACTTTACACTTAAATAAGAAATCTTTTTTGTTTTCGTCTCTTTCTAAAATTTCAAAATCATAAATTTCCCTTTCCCTTTCTTGTCTTTTTACACTTGACCTAACTGGTGGTGTTTGTTTTATCTTTCCAAGAAATTTGTTCTTAATAACTTCTTTAAGTTTTTCAATATCTGTCTCTTTATGCAATCTCATAACTCCAACATAGGTTTTATCACTTCCAAGAAAATAACCTGTAAGTTTGCATGCTCTGTTTATTGCAATAGGTAAAACTCCGGTAACCTTGGGATCAAGTGTGCCAAAATGACTTGTCTTGCTTATTTTTAAGCCTGCTTTGTTTAATGTTTCTCTAACATAATCAGATACATTAAAACTAGTTGGTCCAGAAGGCTTGTCAATATTAATAATACAAAATTCAAGAAGCTCATTTATACTTTTGCTTTGTTTTAATTTATCTAAATCTACTTTATTTTCCATGTTTAACCTTATTATTTTGGATTTATAAGGGTTTAGAAATGACCTGATCCTTGTTTTTTAATCAAGCAACTCCCATTGTTGTATTTTCTGGGGCGGGTGTACTGTGTAAATGTCTTTCAAAATGTTTATGATAATTTCCATCCTCTCCTTTTTTAAAACCACTTCTTTTTGCTGTAACGTCGTATAGCATTTTTCCTTGATTTGAATTTAAATGTCCGTGTCTTTTGGCCCATTTATTATTATCTACAGAAATTATAGAAACTTGTCCAATACCCTTTTGTTGAGCCCATTCAGCAACATAACTAACTAAAGCTCTTTCCCATTTAAATGGACTTAATTTATCACGATTCCCTTTTATACCTTGGATTTGTTCTATAATAACTTCTCCGTAAATTGGATTAAAACCTATTGAAGCAATGAGCATTCCTTCATAAGTTAAGCAAAAATTAAAAGGAGTATCAAAATATTTTGCTCTGAAATTATTTCCAAAATGACTATCATCTAATTGAATATCGAACATTAATTTATATTTAGCTAATTCATTTTGAGAAATCTCACTTTGTTGATTTGTTTGTTGAAAAGTTTCATCAATAAATTTTTGGGGGTAGAATTTTTCAGATAAATTTTTCAAGAATTTATTATACCACTTATCTATTTTCCTTTCTTCTTTTATTACCCATCCTTGTTTTAGGAACTTTGCAAGATAATATTCCCCAAATTGTGTTTCAGTAAAACCTTCTTGAAATTGCTTTAAAGCAAGCTTTAATCTTTCTACTTCTTCACTTCTAGGATTATCTACCACTAAAATTGATCTTGCTAATACTTCAAAGTAATTGTCATTATGTCTAATTAATTTTTTTTGGTTTAATTGATAATTATTACAATAGTCTGTGATTTCTCTTAATTCTAAATAAGGAGAGTTTTGATTATATCTCCCATTTTCTCTTAAATATCTGGGGGTTTTATTATACTTCACAATTTCCAATAACTCTTCCAAATCTTGATTAGATATTTTAGAATTAATTCTCTTAGATATTCCATTTTCTTCTGATAATGTAAGGAATTTATCTTCAATTTTTTTCCCCGGATTAATTTTTCTAAAATTTTCTGTTAAGTATTCAGACATCATAAGCTTTTCTAAATCTAAACCTCTGTATTTGTCTAGGAATATAAACTGAGAGCTATCTTTTTGCTTATTTGAATTAGTCACTATACGCCCTAGGTTATCCGCTTTACAAAACTCCATCCCATCTGTGCCGTCACTATATATTAATATCTCTTGTAAATTACTCATTCTAATTAATAAAAGAAGCTATTTTTAAACTTTTCTTTTTCGTAACTACCCCCAAGATACAACAAGTACCAACACTTGCAAATTATATAAGTAAATAGAATATTTTTTATTATTAATCTATTAATTCAACCTTTCCACTTGAATTTCTTCTCTATCAAAAGTAGGATACTCTTCAATTCTGTAGATTTTATGCTTATTGGTTAATGTTAATTGTCTAACATGACGTGGGTTAAGAATTATTTGATTTTTTTGTTTATCAAGATAACTTACTTTATTCAATTTTAAAATGTCTTTTTTGCTGAAATCTTTTATAGCAAAATAAATTATTGTTCCGTCTTTTGTCTTTTTTGAATATTTAATTTTTTTATAGTTTTTTAATCTGTTTTGATATTGATGCCAGTTCTTTGTTTCAGCTGTGCAAATATTTACATTAACCTTTAGTTTTAATTTTTCAATTTGTTTTAATAGCCATTTTCCCGTTTTAATTGAACCTTTAATTGTGTAGCCTCCAAGATTTAACTTATAATTTTTAATTATAAAACTAAAATTAGTATCACCTATTTCAAGTTCATTAAGATTAACAAAGCCGATATCATCATCATTAACAGCTTGTTTAATAAATTCAAGCATTAATTCTTTTTTATTTGGAAAAATTGGCATTTCTATTCCGATATTATTTAACTTATAATATTTTTTAGCAATAGAGATTTTTCTTAAATCTTCATCAAATTTGCTAGGATTGCTTAAAAATTCAGGATGAAATCTTATTTCATCTACAAACTTAGCCAGTTTTTTAATTTTCCTTTCATTTACTAATGTTGTTGATAAGTAAATATGAATATGAAACTTTTTTCCAAAATGTTCTTTGAGTTTTTTCGCATAATTTAATGTTTTATTTAAATCTATTAAAGGATCTCCGCCAGTTATGCTACAGCTGTTTGAATTGCTTTTCTTTATTTCGTCTATTAAGTCTTTGAAATTTTTACAAGGTTTTTCATTAGCATATACTTGTTCAGTGTTCCATCTTAATTCGCTTAAAGGGCAATAAACACATTTTCTAGAACATTTTCCTGTTATAAATAATACTGTTTTCTTCCCTATTATGCATCTCTTACATCCTTCCGGAAGTTCTCCAATAACATAATTAGCATATTTTGTTTTCTTCATTTTTTGCAGTTTATTGGGTTTTTCAAAAAATGAAGCTCAAAAATTTTCTGTTTTTGTTGTTTCATTTTGTTCCTGTTTGTTTTCTATTCATATACTTTAATCTAATTACTAAGAAACGTTTTTAAATTAATCTCTCTTTCAAATGAAAAGAGATGATAGAGTATATTTTATTTTTTGTAGGAATAGCTTTTCTTTTAAAAGGGGCAGATTTTTTAGTTGATGGTGCATCATCTCTAGCAAAAAGAGCAGGTGTTTCAACTCTTGTTATCGGCCTTACTATTGTAGCTTTTGGAACCTCTATGCCAGAACTTGTAGTAAACGTGTTAGCAGCTTTAGCTGGAAATAGCGAAATAGCCTTTGGTAACATTGTAGGAAGCAATATAGCAAATATACTTCTTATTTTAGGTGTTACAGCCTCCATAACAAGTCTTAAAGTTCAAAGGTCAACAACTTGGAAAGAGATCCCTTTTTCACTTTTAGCTGCACTAGTTCTTTTAGTTTTTTCAATTGTTTTTATAACAGATAAATTCGTTTTGGATTCTATTTTCCGATTTGAAGGGATTATTTTACTTCTATTTTTTACTATTTTTTTATACTATATTATTGAAATGGCAAAAAAAGACAGAGCCAATAAAAAGAAAGAAGATTTAGAAATAAAAACACTTCCTTATTCAAAGAGTGCATTTTTTATTCTCATCGGTTTATTTGGGCTTTATCTCGGAGGTAAGTGGGTGGTTGATGGTGCTGTCACCTTTGCACAATTTTTAGGAGTAAGTGACTATTTCATTTCTTTAACTATCATTGCACTAGGAACATCTCTTCCAGAACTTGTGACATCAATAAAAGCAGCATTAAAAAGAGATATTGATATGGCGGTAGGAAATGTTGTTGGTAGCAACATTTTCAATATCTTTTGGATACTTGGAATAACAGCAATAATAAATCCAATAAAAATACCTGCATCTGCTTTATTTGACCTAGTCTTTTTACTTGCGATAAGCTTTGTTTTCTTTATGTTTATGTTTATAGGTAAGAGGCATGAATTAGAAAGATGGCAAGGATTCTCCTTCGTTATTATGTATGTTGCTTATATATCCTACTTGATAATTAGAAGTTGAAATATTTTATTTTTTGTCTTTAGTCAGCCATTTTTTCCTTTCTTTTTCAGGAAACTTTTCAATGGCATATCTTAATGTTGTTCTTGGTATGTTTTTATAATGTTTGTTTAGAAAACTAATAAGAACTTTTTTATTCTTTTTCCCCATTTCCCTTAATGCCCAGCCAACAGCTTTATGAATTAAGTCATGTTTGTCTTTTAAAAGAATTTCAGATATTTTTAGAGTATCTTTAAGCTGATTATCTTGAATAAATGCAAATGTAGAAATTATGGAAATTCTTTTTTGCCATAAATTTTCAGAATTAGCCAATTGATACAAAATATTTCTTTTATCTGATTTATCTGATAAATAATCTCCAACTATTCTTGGAGCAGTTAAATCTACTAAATCCCAGTTATTAATTTGTTTGGAGTGTTTTAAATAAAAATCATAAATTTCTTTTTTAACTGCTTTATTAGCTTTTTGATATTGATGGACTAAGATAAGCAATCCAGCAAGTCTTATTTCATGAATTTTATTATAAATTAAATTCTCAGATTCACTTAAATTTATTTTATTAGAATATTTCTTAGCTATTTTTCTTGTTTTAGGCACATTAATCCCCAAAAAAACATCTCCTTCTCCATACTGGCCTTTTCCTGTTTTAAAATATCTTTGGAGTAATCTGGCTTTTTTTGGATTTGCAAGAGCTTGAAACTCAGATATTAACTCATTAACAAGACGGTTTTTCATATATTGTTATATAGAAAATAGTTTTTATATTTTTCAGATTACACAAATATTTTTATATATTAAAATTTGTTTATTGAACTATGTCATTAATAGATTTACAAAAAGATGTTGATTCCTGGATTGAACAATACAAGATAGGTTATTTTAAACCATTAGAAATTATGTCTGCTTTAACAGAAGAGTTAGGAGAATTAGCAACAGAGATAAATAATAGATTCGGGCCAAGAACAAAAAAATCTACTGATGATAAAACAGAGGTCTCAGAAGAGCTAGCGGATATTATCTTCAATTTAATTTGTATGGCAAACTCTCAAAATATTAATTTAGATGAAGCTTGGAAAAAGAAAATGGATAAATGTTATGGTAGAGATAAAGATAGATGGGAAAAGAAAGTTTAATCTAATCATATTTCACATCAAAATAATCTTTATAAACCTCTTTAATATTCATTTCATATGGTTCAAAAAAGGTCTCCAATAGAAAAATTAGCAATTGCAGGCGTAACTTTTGATTCTAATGCAGACATACTTGTAGCTCATGTTTACAGTGTGAAAAAAGAAGGACAAACTTTCTACCAAATTGAGTTCTCAGCAAGATTTTCCGAATCAGATGAAGGAGAGCTTGGGCATATGAAAAACGAGTTAACGGTCAGATTTAATCCTGCTAGAGATAAAGAGGGAGTTTACGTTACTTTATATAAAGAATTATTTGGTTCAGATGGGGTAAATAAAACAACCATCAATTTAACAGATGGTTCTGTATATGAAATAAAAGACAGACTAGACCCATATATAGGTCAATTAGACCTGCCCAATTGGTCTATTTATTTCTTAAAAGGAGAAGAATTCACTAAAAAAGTTCCGAGAGCATGTAAAGTTTAAATCCCAGATAAAATTAAAAGATCTCATTTCTGCAATGCAACTCTTTGCTGTCTTTTTGGTTGCTTAGCATCTGTTTTAACTTGATGTTTCATTTGTTTTGCAGCAGTTTTTTCAAGTTCTTTGCCGGCTTCAACAACAGAAGACTTTTTTTCTTCCTCTTCTTTCTTTTCTTCTGTTTTTTCTTCCGGTTTTACTTCTTGTTCAATTATTTTCTTTGGTTTCTTTTTGTCAGACGTTTCTACCAGTTTTTCTTGCTTTTGTTTTCTATATTTTATCTTTTCGGGCATATTTACTAATTCAACCCTAACAATCTCTCCTTCTTTTATTGCTTTAACTCTTATTTTTGCGGGTGGTTTTTTAATTCCTCTTAACCATAATGCTTGATTAAGATATTTGTCTAATTTTATCTTTTTTAAATCTCTGTCCCTAATTTTCATATGCCTAACTAAAAATTCTCTTATTGCTCTTGCTGCTTTTGGAGCTCTTCTGTATTTTGGAACTTTATGCCATTGCCTTCTCAATGGAATAATATATTCTCTTTCAATGATTTCTGTTTTTGTTTCTGTTTTTTTAGCCATTTTTAGTTAATCAATCTCATTCTTACTCCATTCTTTCTCATATTAATTATTGCTTGAGCAATATTAGTTTTTTTTCCTTCTAATTCTACAAAGCTTTTAATAACAAGGTTATTGCCTATTAGTCTAATTTTAAATCCGTTATCTCCTATATACTGAACTACATTCACTTTCAAATTAGGTTCAACTTGTTCTGAGCCAATTATCCTTTCCCTTATTAAATTAAGTTCTGCATATTCTTGAGCAAAAGTAAAAAGCAGTTTGCCCAATCCTAAACCATATTTTCTTATCATTTTCTTGTTGTTCTTAACCCATATGAGATTTTCTCATTTTTCTTGGTTTAACATGTAATTTTGTTCTTCTCCAATTTCTTCTAATTCTTGTTATTTGACTAGGATGAATTCTCTTTCCCATTCCAAATTTTCTTAAAACTGCCCAAACTGGAGCCCATTTTGTTCTTCTTCCGTGTTTTCCCAGTTTCTTTTTCTTGTCAAAATTTTTAATTCCCATGTTATTATTTTTATTTTATTTCTTCAAGGAATTTCTTTCCTTTATCTGTCAGTTTTCTTCCAGCTTTAACTCCTTTAGCATTAATTATTTGTGTGAAACCTGCTTTATCGGATTGTTGTAATATTGTTCTAATTATTTTCCCAGAAGATCTTTTAAACTTCTCTGGTTTCATTCCTCTGTTTTTTTTGCTTCCATATCTAGTTCTAAGTCTGCTTACTCCAATAAATTCTCTTTTGTAAACTTGTCTTAAAATGGAGGCTGCTCTATTATGCCAGAAATCAGGATCTTCTATGGGTCTTGATTTGCTTGTTCCAGATTTAACATAAAAACTCCATTCAGGAGCTTTGAATTCTTCCACACTCTTTAATGCTTCAGATAATTTTTTGTTATATTCTTGAGCGTTCATATCATATACTGTCATTTTTGTTTTATTGTTTAATCTTAATTATTTTAACTATTTTTATATCAGTTTGTTTATTTTCAAGCCTTGCCTTTCGGCAATAGATTAGTCCAAGCCTTATAGTTAAAGCCAAACCATCAAGCTATATTTTGTTGCTAAATTAGGTTTATAAGCCTTGTGTTTTTTGCTCGGATTAAAATTAATCTAGCGATAAGTATAAAAAGTTTTTTTCATTGTAAAAAGCATGTTTGGATCAAAAAAAGGGGCTTATCATAAGAGAAAAGATTTTTTTAAACCGTATAACCATTTGAAGTATTTAATAATAATAATTGTTTTTATTTTAATAACACTTGCAGTAAGTTACTATTACTTGAATATATCTGGTAGGGTTTTGCTAAATAATGAAATCTCTTCCCCAGACAATCCTTATGGAATAGATAGTGAAATAGAAAGTATTGCCAGTGCAAATAATATGAAACTTTTGAATGAGAACGAAGTAGCCATCATTAAAATTCCCAAGGCTATGTCAAAGAAAACCATTAAAAATATTTTTAAGGGAAATGCACCGCAAGATAATAATGATACTGTGTATATTCAAACTTTAAGCGACGAAACACAACTTATTTTTGATGAAGATGAATACGCCCGCCTAATAATTGAAGGCAGTGATGAAAAAAATATATTCATTCCTTCTGATAAGAGTGTTACTATAATTGAAAAAGAAAGTCTTGAAATTGAAATTACTGTGAATGAAGGGATAGACCCCAAAGTAAGAGAAAAAGTGAATGAAAATAAAATCGTGAAAGTAATTATAGAGTTTAATGTGCCATATAAAAGTTATTACAATGATGACCCCCAATTCAAAAAAGAAAATAAATCAAAGATCTATGAAGATATAAAAGACAAATTAAAAAACAAAATCTCAAAGTCCCCTAATTCTAAAATAAAATCCGATTTAAAAATTATAAGTGCAATATCAGCAGATATTGACAAACAAGCTTTAGATGAACTTGAAAATGATGCAAACATAAAAAGAATAGTAATTGATCCTGTCGTGAACATTGCTTTAACGGAATCAGTGCCCATGATCAATGCGGAGAGGGTTTGGAATCTTTTTGATTCAAAAGGTAATCCTATAACTGGTAATGGTATGAAAATTGCAATAATTGACACTGGCGTAGATTATACGCACAAAGATTTAGGCATATGCACTAAAGAACAGTTTATTAGCAAAACTTGCAGTAAAGTTATTGGAGGTTATGATTTTGTTAACAATGATAATGATCCTATGGATGATCACGGGCATGGAACACATGTTGCAGCAACAGCCGCTGGAAAAGGTTTGTTAAATGGCGTAGCACCCGATGCGTATATTCTCGCTTATAAGGTATTAAGCAGTAGCGGAAGCGGTTCCGGGTCAGCAATTATTTCTGCGATAGATTATGCAACTGATCCGAATAGGGATGGAAATACAAGCGATCATGTAGACGTAGGGAGCATGAGTCTTGGAGGTGCTGGAAATCCTGGTGATTCGATGTCCCTTGCAGTTGACAAATCAAGTGCTCAGGGAGTTATATGGACAATCGCAGCAGGTAATTCTGGTCCGTCTTACAGCACAATAGGCTCTCCCGGAACAGCAAGGACAGCAATTACTGTGGCCGCAGCATGCAAAACATCTCAAATAGGGAAACATAGTTATTGCTCCACTCCTATTGCCTCTTTTAGTTCAAGAGGACCAGTTATATGGAATGATGTAGACATAAAAAAACCAGATATTGCTGCACCCGGAGTTTTAATATGCGCAGCAGAATGGGATAATGCATGGAGTTCCTCAAGATGCCTTGACAATATACATGTTGCTATATCTGGAACTAGCATGGCCACACCACATGTTGCAGGAGCAGCAACACTTGTAAAACAAGCTTATCCAAATTACTCTCCAGAACAAATTAAAGAATTATTAAAAATCACAGCTACAGATTTAGGATTAACTTATAATGATCAGGGGGCGGGATTAATTAATTTGTATTTAGCAATACCATTTAGCACTTCAATTAGCTCAACTCCTGAATTGTGGGCAATTTCAACTAATCCGACTCAAAAATTTTCTACAATAACTCAAACATTTAGTGTAAAATCACTTAATACTAACTTAAACCAGCTTTCAATAGGATTTAATTTAAATGTGAGTGGTATATCAATTAACTCGACTAAATCTGTTATAACTGTCCCAAATCTTGGTTCAGATACGTTCATCGCAACAATAACAGTAAACAATGACATTGCAAAATCAGGTTTATATGTCGGAGGCATAATTTTTTCTGAAAACGGAACAATTAAGGGCGGCATTCCTATAAGGCTTATCGTAAATCCAACAATAACAACAATTCCCTCTTCACCGCAAATTGACTATGGTCTTGACAACCCAAGTTTGTCTACTTTTGTTTCTGACTATAAAAACTTCACATTAGTAAATTTAAGAAAAGACATAAGCCAAATATTAACTATCACACCACCCAATTATCCTTCTGGTGTAACGACCGAAATACCTTCTTCAATAGTTATTCCTGCAGATTCTTACACAACAATAAACAGCAGGGTAAGTGTTGTAAACAGCATATTACAAAATGGTATTTACCAAAGTTATATTACTTTATCAAATCCTGCAAATAGAATAATAGTTCAAACTAAATTTGCAAAATACTACGCACTTCGCATAACAGCAACAGATAATATCGAAGACATATGGTATATTCAAGTGCACAATAGAAAAGGAAAGGAATACTATGCGTTCCCTGAAGCCGGCAGTACAAATCCGCAAATAATCTATATCACTGAAAATATCCCTCATGATGCAATAATAAAGTATTCTAGTATCTATAACGCAGGAGGAACTACAGAATATACAATTTTCAGGGAAGGGGTAACATTTGGCTCTAACGGAATAGCAGATATTTTTGTAAATAGAAACGATGCTAGTTATCTTGTAAAATTTAATGGCTATGATATTAATAGAAAACTCTTCTCTTCGCTTGTTGGAGGTTTTAGTTATGTATATACCCCTTATGGAAAAGAGTTTAAGTTATATATACTTGGTGGAGGAGGAGGAGATGAAAGCAAAAATTATTTTTCAAATATAAGCAAAGATTATGCTATTAAGTTTAATTACAAATCAAATTCAGAAGGCACAGCGTCTTGCGATCCTACTCTGAGCAGATATTATTTTAACAAAGTAATGGCGGGCATTTCAGGGCCCATGAATATTGAGAGTGATTCTAACATATCAGTTCTTAATTTAAAGTACGATATCAACTTCTATAAAGGTTCAATTTTACCTGTAACTGAATATAATTCTTTTGCTTGTTACTCAACAACAAGCTCTATTCCAGTACCAGACAAACAAACTTTTTATTTTTCGCCTGCAACAGAAGAGGGTAGATTTAGTGTATATCGAGCAAACATTAACAGAGTTAACTGCCCGGCCAGCGGTGCTTGCCCATATATGTTTTCAACTCCCTTTTCCAGAATAATTAATAAGACAAGATGGATTTATTCTAATTATGAAGCACGGGGTAATTTAATCCCCACATGGGACGGAAATACGCAGTATGTTGGTTTGGGTCCATCTGTGTGGTTTATTAAAATGCAGAATAGTGCAACACAAATAAAGTTTGAACCATATTATTCGCCAGGAACATCTTCTTATTATAGAAATGCTCTTTTAAGACAAGATTTCTCAATTCAAGAATATAATAGCATACCCTTTACAATATATAAAGATGGCATTGTGCATGCAACAGGGGTTTTTCCTTCTAATAAATATATTGTGAATCCTATTACAGCGTCTCCATCTACATATCAAATGAATGCCTCGTATAGTTATATGACTCAAGGAACTAATATGACCGCCAAAGTAACCGAAACATTCAACACTGCGTTGTCAGATCCAAATCCTCCTGCAATAAAAAGGCTTTATCAGTATACAGATGGTTTAAGGAAAGACGTTTATATGAAAGACAAAACTAATTCATTTGAGATTCAGCTTGATCCTGTAGGGGGAGTTGTTTCACAATTCACTGCATATTATTCAATAGATAATGGTTTAAGTTATGTGCCTCTAACAGTTTCAACATTAGCAGACAGCACATATAGATTTACTTTGCCTAATAGCATAAGTTTAAATAAAATAGATATAAAAATCGATGCTGTTGATTCCTCATCAAATAGGCTTGTATTTGAGTTTTCTATACCTGCAAACCTTGTTGCACCTTTATTGGGTGTCCCGGCAGCACCTACAAATCTAATTGCTACTGCAGTAAGCTCAAGTACAATTAACTTAAATTGGGCAGATAATTCAAACACAGAAACAGCATTCGTTATAGAAAGATCTGATGGTGGTGGAGCTTTTAATTACAAAGCCAAAGTCTATAAGGATGTAACTGCTTACTCGGACACAAGCATAAAAAGAGTAATGTATTATGAATATCGCGTAAGAGCTTATGGTAGTACAGGTTATTCAGATTACTCAAATGTGGCTGGTGTCACACCACTTAAGAAATCTGGCGGGGGAAAGTAGTAAAAGAAATATTCTTGTATTTTATTTTTTTCTTGTGATTTTTAATACCACAATAATCTTTAAATAATTCCGATTCTGCAGAAAATTATGAAAGCACGAATTAGGAAAATGGTTATTTCTGGGCTTGCTAGTATTCTTCTTTGCAGTCCTATTAATGCTCAACTTTTTGAGATTAACCGAGCAGTCAAAAAATCTGTGAATGCATTACTCCTTAGAGAAGAAAAACTAGCTGATATTTTTATTAATCCAGATTATAAATCAGAGTTAATTTCAGAAGAAGTTCCTTATTCAGTAGATTTACTTGTAACACCAAATAGTAAAAGAATCTTTTTTATTGATCAAGAATTCAAACAAAGCGGTCCTGTCTGTGAATTGGTTGATGGAAAATCAAAATTTTTCTCAAAAGGGCCAGGAGATTTGTATGGAAATGGTGATGTTAAGAGGACACTAATAGCTGTAAATAATCTTGAAGAACTAGCCGTTTATCAAAGCACATGGATAGATCAAAGTTTAAGAATCTATAATTTAGATGATCCCAGCAAAAATGAAGTAATAGAAAATAAAAGAAAAGAGGGTTCTTTTAGCGGGGGTGCTGAACTGTTTGCAGGGAGTGATAATGTTTTTTATTTTCATACTCCAAATAATTATTCTAGTAGTCGGGATTTTTTCTTAGTCCCAAGAGGTAAATGGGATAAACTCGTTAGTTTATCTATTAAATCTACAGATTTAATCTTAGAAGATAGTGAAAAAGGCAAGATATTTCATGGATGTGTAACAGAAAATTATAGTGTTCCAAGAAATGGCGACGAATTAACCTATGAACTTATCTCAAAAGGTTCAGCAAAAGTAATTAGTTTTAGGGGTCAACTTAATGGTAAAGAAGATTTAATTCCTGGTGTAGAGCAGAGTAAATATTCTTATATGCCAAAGCCAAAATGGAAAGCAAAGTTTAATCCAGAGACAAAAACATTTTTATTACAAAAATGGAATCTTGAAGCTCCTAATACTCCTAATGCTATAGGTTTTGCTTTTGTTCCAGATTTATATTTAATCAACTCTGAAACTAAAGAATTAAAACATATTGCAAGAATGAATGTTGCAAGATATACCACCAGGAATATGGATGAAAGAAGAAGGAAATTTTGGCCAAAACCCCAAGTCGGAATATTTTTAGATAAAGAAAACAATATTTATTTTGCAGGCAATGGGTTGTACAAAATATCTAAGAAATAATTTCTAATAAATTAAACTTTGTTTTTTATCTCTTCTCCTTTCTCCATTTTTTTATAGATATTGTAAAACCAATAACCCTGGATGTGTAATTCTTTCCTAATCTGTTCAAGATTTCTTCTGAAAATTGCTTGATTTTTTGCTTTTCATGTCCGGCACTTTTCAAGACATGTACCTTTATGTCTCTATGTTTCTTAAAATGATTCTTTAAAGTGAGAATAAAATTATCTGTTACTCCTTGCTTGCCCAATTGCATATTGCCTTGTGTCATTTTTTTTATGATTTTAACTAACTTAACTTTATTTTACTCCCCTTACTTGTAATATACTCCATTCTAACTTTATATAACTTATAATCTAATGTGATAATCTGAGGACATAATGTTTAAGCACTTCATTTATTTCCTTTATCGTTTGATATTTTTTGTTAATTTAGTTAAGCTTAAGTTTAATATTTTACATTATTTTAAACTTGTTGACTTGATAATTTTTAATATGTCAAGAACACTTGACAGATAACTCCGCACTTTAATGGGGAGTGTGTTCTTGAGCATCCAAAACACGAGCGCCTTTTCAAACTCCGCCTTTCAATGTGGAGTGGTATATCGTGTTTTTGATAATCCTCTCTTTATTACCTATTTCCCAATTAATCTTTATTAAAGCTATTTATAAAATTTTCAATATCTTCCTTTTTAATTTTAATAGCTTTATGTTTTTTTATTCCAAATGTTCCCGTTTTCATTCCTTTAATTTTGTAAATATCTTTGCCCTTAAACCTATGTATTACAACATCTTTCTTATTATCTCTCCAATCTTGGCTTTTACTGGCACAAAACAAAGTGGCTGTTTTTACATCTCCTGGCAGGGGTTTTTTATTTCCATTTTTAATATTCACAAAAGGGCTTCCAGGAAGGGCAGTATGAAAAACTTCTTCGTTGCTTTCAATTTGTTTAACTAATTCTTCATTATTCTCTGCATCTTTACCCGCTAAGATTAATGTTCCTTTCTCTGTTATGAGTTGCCTGAACTTTGTTTGTCTATCTTTTAACATATATAAAATAAAGAATTGTTGTTTTTATTATTTGCTATCCAGAAATTATTAGAGATTATGATAATTACTTCTTTACGGGTATTAAATCAGCAGGATATTCTTGAAAGAAATATTCTGCCCAAACTTCTCTTTTTATTCCAATTTGATCTGCATGTATCCACATTCCAAAAACGTGTTCTGTAAACAAAGGGTATTGTTTAAGATTAATAACTCCAGACCAAATTTCTTTATTATCATTTGGGTGGTAAATTATTAACCTATCCCCATCTTTTAGTATATGTAATCCATCATAACTCCAAGCATCTCTGATTCCTTCTTCATGAGCTCCATCCTTACAAGTGGGATTTTCATTAAGTCCCTCATTTCTCTTGTAAACATCTCCTATGTAATTACCACAATTCTTACAAAAACCACTAGGAACATTTTTTTGTATACAACGAAAATCTTGAAAAGCCCAATGCCCCCCTTCTGTTCCAGTTTCAGAATGAAAATGTAAAACTCCACTTAATGTTTTTTCTAATGAATTATTTTTTCCCATTTTAATATAAGATTTATAGATGTATTTATTATTTGTTATAGTTTAGAATATAAATAATGTTAGTTTATTAAACATTTAATGTTATTATTTTTAATGGATGCGGTATTAATTGCTGTTTTGATAGGCATAGGCTTAAGTATCATTACTGTTCTTGCTGATTCAATAATAAAACATGCATCTTTACAAAACGGTTTTTCTGGATGGAATGCTCTCATTATTGGAGCTATCTTTTATGGACTAACTGCTTTTAGTTGGTTCTTTGTTATGAGAAAAATAAAATTATCTAGCATTGGAGTTTTATATGGTGTGAGTTGTGTGATTTTTTTAACTTTTATTGGTGTCTTTTATTTTAAAGAAAAAATAAACTCTTTAGAAATCTTTGCTATTATTTTAGCAATAATCTCTTTAATTATCCTGTTTAGATTTGCTTAATATTTAGAGATTTATCCACTTTTCTCAAACACTTCTTTTGATTTTTCCATTTAAGTAGTTTTAGTGCTTTGTTGTATGGAAGCCACTTGTAGGCCGAATGTTCTTTTTTGTCCAGTTTTATTTTTTTATTATGTGATTCTTTTATCTCAGCTGAAAATAAAATATACTCTTGACCCATAAATCCTTTTCTGTCAGCATATTTTTTTTTGTACCTATATTTTCCTTTTTCATTAAACTTTTTTATTTTCAAAGCTTTTAGGCCAGTTTCTTCTTTAATCTCTCTTTTTACTGCCAGAATAAAGGTTTCGTTTTTTTCTATTCCGCCTTTTGGAAATTCCCAACCTTTCCAATGTAGTTTCCTTTTCAACAATAAATAATCAACTTTGTCTCTTTTAATTGAATAAACTACAATAAAAACTGCTTTTCTGTATTTTCCTCTTTTCTGTTTAGTCATATTAAATCTTTTTAACAATCACACCTTTATTGGTATCATCTAAAACATAACCAAGTTCTTTTATTTTTTCTCTTATCATATCTGCTTTTTTCCAGTCTTTATTTTTTCTTGCCCTCTCTCTTTCTTTAACAAGCAATTGTATTTCCTTAGGAATACTTATTTTTTCTTCTTCTTTTAATAAATCCAATGAAAAGACTTTATCAATTTCTTTTATTGTTTGGTATTTTCCATCCGCTTCTTTATCTCTTAAAAAATCCCATAATACAGCTAATGCTTTTGGCATGTTTAAATCATCATTTATTGCTTCTTCAAATTTGACTAAATATTTTTTATTAATTTTCTTATCTTTTTTTATTTCAGAAACAAGATTTTTCATTCTATCATAGGCTGTCTTAGTTGCCTTAAGATTTTCTAAAGAAAACTCTAGTCTTTTTCTATAATGAGTAGTAAGACAAAAGTATCTATAATCTAATGGGTTAAATCCTTGTTCTTCTAATTCAGATATGGTTAACAATCCCCCTTTACTCTTAGAAACTTTCTCTCCCTTGAATGTTAAAAATGCTCCATGCATCCAATAATTTACCCAAGGTTTAACATTAAAAGCACATTCGCTTTGAGTAATTTCATTTGTGTGGTGTATAGGAATATGGTCTATTCCACCGGTATGAATATCAAAATGTTTTCCTAAATACTTAGATGACATTGCACTGCATTCAATATGCCAGCCAGGAAAACCAATACCCCAAGGACTTTGCCATTCTTGTTGTCTTTTTGATTCAGAATTATTGTTTGAATTAGAAAATTTCCATAATGCAAAATCTGTTTTGTTCTTTTTTTCATCAAGGCCTTTTGTTATTCTTTTTCCTGCTCGCAGACCTTTAATATCCAGTCTTGCTAATTTTCCATAATCCTTAAATTTAGAGGTATCGAAATATATTCCATCGCTTGTTTTATAAGTATAGCTTTTTTTTTCAAGAACTTTTATCATTTCAATTTGTTCTTTGATATGTTCTGTTGCTTTACACCAAATGCTTGGAGAATCAATATTTAATTTTTTTAAATCTTCTTGAAAAATTTTTAAATAAAAGTTAGCAATGTCTTCTGCTTTTTTTCCTTCCTTTATAGCAGCTTTTTCCATCTTATCTTCTCCTGTATCTGCATCACTTGTTAAATGTCCAACATCAGTAACATTCATAATCTGTTTAACTTTGTATTTGTTGAATTCCAAGGTTTTTCTTAAAATGTCAGAAAAAATGTAAGTTCTTAAATTCCCTATATGTTGGTATGAATAAACAGTTGGCCCACAAACATACATCCCAACTTTTTTGCCTTTTTTATCAATGGGTTGAAACAGATCTTTTTGTCTTGTTAATGTATTATACAAATAAAGATTTACCTTTTCTTTTATAACCATAATTAATTGAAGAATAAAGTCTTTAAAAATTTAAGGAAAATATCTTTTTCTATTTAAGCAACTATCTTCATATCAAAGAAGTCTGTTGCATAAGCTGTTCCTTCTACGTTAACATTAACCCTAAATCAGTTAAGTCATATATGCATGTTGGTGCATCTCAAGAAAGATTAGAAAGGGAAAAC
>CAZOFF010000004.1:6367-26379 GCA_964579165.1 Candidatus Woesearchaeota archaeon | reverse complement strand
GTAATTTGTTGTATAGTTTAGATTAAGTTAAGAAGAAAGGATATACTCAGCCCTATTGAGATAAACTTTGATGTTTTTTATAAGCTTCAAAAGCTATGTCACTTAAAACCCATCTTTGTCTCTTTGAATAAGTCTTTCCTTTAGCATTCTTTTTTATTTCAATAACTAAATTTTTCTTTTTTAACTCTATTAGCAAAATTTTAACGAATTCCTCATCCCTTGCTATTTCTCGAGCAATATGGGAGGTAAAAAAGGATTTAGGAGAATTAGAATAAAGAAAGGCTAGAATTTGTTCAGAGATTTTATCTCTTTTTTGATTAGAAACTTTCATAGAATAAGAAAGAACAAACCTAATTTAAATTGTTCGGTTTTAATTTTGAAATGGGCTTGAAAGAGATGATTAAGAGGGCAAAGAATATTAAAATTGTAAGTAATGTAAAGAAGAATAAGTTAAATTGACTCTTCTTTTTTCTGAGTTACCCTTGGAAGAGGTAAATGAAGGGGAATATTAAGAGTTTCTTCCAATTCTAAGGATTTTATGCTTGTTTTTTGAATAATAATATTTAATAAGATTAATCTGAGATCCTCCGAAACAATTTTTGTTTTCCAATCGTTTAATATCTCTTTAGCACGTTTATGCTCCACTGAAAGAAGCATTTTACCTGAAAACTCCAAAGTAGCATAATCTTCGGAATAATTAAGAATATAATTAAACGAAACTTCTAAAAAGTCTTCTTTTGTCTTTAAAAGATCCACCTCTGTCGATTCAATGGAAGATATATCGATATTAGAATTTACTTCAAGATTTTTAGAGGAAATTGCTGACTTCTTTTCAGCATGTATTTTACTCAAATTAAATGCGATTAGTTTCATTTTAAAACTTATATTAAATCTTCTTCAGAAACAATAACAAAATCTCCTATTGCAATTATTGCACTGTGTGGAATTAACAACTCATCTGATTTTGTTTTTTCAAGATTAAGATTTTTGGTATAAGGTGTGGCTTCTTTAACTACCAGATTGATAAGCTCCCCTGAACGAGTTTCAAACGTAATGTCTTTAGTAAAACCTAATCTCTTGCCTTCTTTTGTTACAATCATCTTCCCTAGCAAAGAACTAAAAGGATTTTTATCTGCAGCCATAATCAACTGAAATACAACCAATTTATAAACATTTCTATAAACTTAAGTAGATTTAAGAGAATATATTACATCAAAAAGTCTTTGCGTTTATCGCACCTTAAAAGGCGTGGTTTGTTTGGGACTCATCAAAGTTCTATGAACTTTGAATGCCATCAAGAATATAAAACTGAAATATTCTTGAGGTTTGGATGTTCAAGATTCAACTCTATGCTAAAGCATGGAGTTTTAGTCAAGAATCTTGACATAAAATAGAGAACTCTCTCCCCCTCTTGTTTCCTATGGAAAGTTTTAAAAAGAAAAATTAAATTTTTTTATTTATTATATTATATTATAAAATTTTATATTATAGAATATATATAATATAGTTATAATAGGAAATTTTTTATATCAATCAATCTTTTCTATTATTCTCATAAATTTTTACTCTTCTTCCTACTCTTTTTACCATTATTCTTCCTACTCTTTTTACCATTATTCTTCCTACTCTTTTTACCATTTCTATTATTAGGATCCATTATTTTTCAGAATTCTTCCTTATTTTTTGATTTAACCTTTTTGTTTTTCCAAAAGAAATTTAGGTGTTTTCTTTTCTTAGTGGTTATAATCATTTATAAAACAGAATCAGTTTCTTCGAATGAATATTTCCCTGATTTAGAATTTCCATTAGAAACGATGGTGGGGGAGGTTATATATTTTTTAGTTCCTAAACCTTTAAATAAACCCATTGTTGATTAACTTGAGGTGAATAAAAAAGAGGTAAAATGACAAAGGATTTAGACAAAATTTTTGATTCTTTTGATAAGAAAGCTATTTTTAAAGATAAATTTATTTTGCAAACTAGTTATAAACCTAATACTATTCCTCATAGGGAAGATCAAATAAAACAAATTGCCTCTATTCTCGCTCCGGTTTTAAGAGGCGAAAGAACAAGTAATCTTTTTCTTTATGGTAAAACCGGAACAGGAAAAACTCTTTCAATACATTTTGTTAAAGATGAATTAATTAAGAGATTTAGACAAACAGAGGGGTTTGAATTAAGGATAGAATATGTCAATTGCAAACTTCGAAAGATTTCAGATACAGAATATAGAATTTTAGCTGAACTTATTAAAAAACTAGGGGGGGAAGTTCCTGCCACGGGCTTTCCTACCGAATCAGTTTATAATAAATTTATAGAAATTGGCGATACAGAGAAACAACTTATAATTTTGATACTGGACGAAATAGACCAAACCGTTAAAAAAATTTCCGACGGGTTTTTGTATAATCTTACAAGACTTAATTCTGAGCTATTAAAAAGTCAAATATGCATTGTAGGTATAAGTAATGATCTTACTTTTTTAGAAAATCTTGATCCTCGGATAAAAAGTTCTTTATCTGAAGAGGAGTTGGTATTCCCTCCTTACAATGCTCTACAGCTGCAGGATATCTTAAAGCAAAGATCCTCCCTTGCATTTAAAGAAGGGATTATGGACAATGGGGTTATAGAAAAATGTTCTGCTTTAGCTGCCAGAGAGCACGGAGATGCCAGGAGAGCTTTGGATTTATTAAGAATTGCAGGTGAGCTGGCAGAAAGATATGGTTCTAAGAAAATTTCCCTTTTACATATAGATGAAGCAAATGAAAAAATAGAGAGGGATAAAATACTAGATATTGTTAAAACAGAACCCAAACAATTTCAATTAGTTTTATTTTCAATTATTCAATTATCAGAAGAAAATCAAAAGAAAGAAGGAATCTCTCCCCTTTTTACAGGGGACGTTTATAATATTTATCAAAATTTGTGCAAGAAATACAATACAGAGATATTGACTCAAAGGAGAGTAAGTGATATTGTTCAAGAATTTGATATGTTGGGCATTATTAATGTTAGAGTGATATCCAAGGGGAGAGGAGGGCGAATGAGAGAGATTAAATTGTCCATTCCAAGAAAAATCATAGAGAAGGTCAAGGAGATTATAAGAGATTCGCTTGATTTTAATTAGGCACTATCATATCCAAGTCATATTTATGGAATCCCAAGAAATTTTAAAATATTGTTTGAGAAAGGGTTTTTTATTAGATGAAGAAATTCTTAAACTTTTTAACGAATCTCTTGATTTTGAAACCTCTAAGATAGTTATAGAAAGGATTAATCAATACACAAAAAGAAAGATAATCACTAAAAGTGTTCTTAATGAAAATAAAGACAAATTATCTAAGATTTTTTCGGATATTCCTTTTAACAACAAAAACTTAATGGAAACATTAAAAATAAAATTAGGACTGAGTATTGAGATCTCCAAAGAAGTGGGGGTCATTTCAGAAAAAGAAGTTAAAAGTTCTCCTTCTCAAATGAGTTCTTTCTCAGAAGATGTCAAGATTATTTCTATGATTCCGAGTATAAGTAAAAAAATAGAGGTTAAAGATTTTGTAACCCATTTTAGAAATAGGTTTGTAGAATTGAGAAAAATCCTTCAAGAGAATAGTCAACTTTCTAATCTTGTTTCAATTAACAAAATATTCGGCGATAAACAAGGGATATCTTTAATTGGAATGGTGAAAAGCAAAAGAACTACTAGCAATGGAAATATAATATTTGAAATTGAGGATTTAACCGGAACAATTAGAATATTAGTAAATAAAAATAAGCCCGAACTTTTTGAAAAAGCAGAACTAATTACTCTTGATTCTGTTATGGGATTTAAGGGTTCTGGAAATAAGGAAATTGTTTATATTAATGATATCATTTTCCCAGAAACAATACTTTTTGAGAGAAAAAAATCCCCCGAAGAGGAGTATATACTGTTTACAGGAGATGTCCATATAGGCAGCAAACTTTTTTTAGAAGAAAACTTTTTGAAATTTATTGATTATCTCAATGGAAAAGTTCCCGATACTCCTGAGGTGAGCAAAATAAAATACCTCTTTATTGTAGGGGACTTAGTTGCAGGTGTAGGAGTTTATCCGGGGCAAGAGAAAGAACTAACTATTCTTGATGTTGAGGAACAGTACCAAAAGGCTGCAGAATTATTAAAGAAAATTCGGCCAGATATAAAAATAATACTCTCCCCAGGAAATCATGACGCATTAAGAATAATGGAACCTCAGCCTTTATTAGATGAAAAATATGCTTGGCCAATCTATGAACTTAAAAATATTATTTTAACGGGCAATCCCGCTTTAATAAATTTGGGAAGCAAAAAAGATTTTTCTGGATTCAATGTATTAACTTATCATGGTTTTTCTTATCATTACTATGCAAATAATATTAGTTATTTGGCTAAAGAAAAAGCTACCCGTAAACCAGAGATGATTATGGCTTATTTGCTTAAAAATAGGCATTTGGCTCCAACTCATGCTTCTTCACTTTATTTTCCTTCAGAAGAAGATTCTCTTTTAATCAAAGAAATTCCGGATATTTTTCTTTCAGGCCATACTCATAAAAGTGGGGTTCAATATTATAATGGGGTATTGATCATTTCAAGTTCTTCTTGGGAAAGTAAGACTGCTTATGAAGAAAAAATGGGCAATGAACCTGATTTTTGTAAAGTTCCAATGTTTAATACCAAAACCAGGGCAATTAAAATCTTGGATTTTGAATAAAATGCAAAAATACTTTAAAGACCTTGAGTCAAAAATAAAAATTTGTTATGACATAGCAGAAGCTGCAAGGAAAAAAGGACTTGATCCGAAAAATAAAGTAGAAATTCCTTTAGCAAGAAGCTTAGCTGAAAAAGTAGTTGGATTAATTTCTACTATTTATCCTCAAATAAATGACCCTCAAATTGTCAAGAGAATTTTAGATCTGGAAAAAGATTATGGAAAATTAGATATAGCTGTTTCTTTTAAAATTGCAGAGGAAATTGCTAAACAAAAATATTGCAAGTTTAAATCATTATTAGAAGCAATTGATGCAGGGATTAGGGTGGGTTTCGCATATAATACTCTGGGAGTTGTTTCATCTCCAATAGAAGGATATACCCAACTTAAACTGAATAAAACTCGGGATGGAAAGGAATATTTTTCTGTTTATTTTTCGGGACCGATTAGAAGTGCAGGAACAACTGCAAGTTGTGTTGTTTTAATGCTTATTGATTACTTAAGAGAATTATTTGGTTATGCAAAATACGACCCGACTGAAGAAGAGATCAAGAGATATGTTACTGAAAATTATGATTATCATGAAAGGGTTAGCAATCTCCAATATCTTCCGACAGAAGAGGAAATAATTTTTTTGGCTAAAAACATCCCTATCCAAATCGATGGAGAACCCACTGAAAGCAGAGAAGTTTCAAATTTTAGAAATCTTCCAAGAGTTGAAACAAATTTTATTAGAGGGGGGATGTGTTTAATCTTTTCTGAGGGGTTGGCTCAAAAAGCAGCAAAGGGTTATAGACTTTTAAACGGAGTTAAAGAGAAAGGTTTGCAAAGCACAGGTTTTAATTTTTTAGAGGGATATATAGAACTACATAAAAAGAGAGATACTGGAAAAACAGATGATTCTCCAACTTATATCAAGGATTTAGTTGCGGGAAGACCAATTTTTGGGCATCCTTCTAGAAGAGGAGGATTAAGATTTAGATATGGCAGGAGTAGAATAAATGGTTTTTCTGCTTTTTCTTTGCATCCAGCTACAATGGCAATAACAGATTCATTTATTGCAGTAGGAACCCAACTTAAAGTTGAAAAACCTACAAAAGGGGGAGTAGTTTCTGCTTGTGATTCTATAGATGGGCCGATTGTAAAATTGTTTAATGGAAGCGTTAAAAAAATAAGCAGTATGGAGGAGGCTAATGCGATCTACCCTCATGTTGAAGAGATATTGTTTTTAGGGGATATCCTTCTTCCTTTTAGTGATGTTTTAAATAGAAATCATGAACTTATTAAACCAGGATATGTAGAAGAATGGTGGTTTTTGGAATTATTAGAAAAAGATTCTTCTTTTAAGGAAAAGAATTTTGATTATTATAACCTTCCTATAGAAGAGGCAATAGATTTGAGTAAGAAATATAAAATTCCTTTGCACCCCAAGTTTATATTTTATTGGCAAGAGATTGATAAAGAACAACTTTTGGATTTAATATATTGGTTATCTAAATCTAAAACAAATAAAAAAATTATTCTGCCTTACACAAAAAGCGATCAACTAAAATTTGAAAGAGCAAAGAGGGTGTTAGAGCTTATTGGTTTAGAGCACGAAGTTACTATTGAAAATGTTGTTATCTCTAATTTAAACAGTAAAGCGTTACTTACAAATCTTGGAATTGATTTTTCAATATTAGATAAAGAAGATTTTTTACCTACAAATGTTTTTGATCCAAGTAAAATTAATTCAGAAAAACCCATATTGGAAATCATAAATAATCTTTCTTCAATTATTATTAAAGATAAATCTGGTGATTTTATTGGCGCAAGAATGGGCAGACCAGAAAAAGCTAAGATTAGGAAGTTAGTTGGAAGTCCAAATAGCCTCTTTCCGGTAGGGAGTGAGGGAGGAAGATTAAGAAGTGTTCAGGCTGCATGTGAAGAAGGAAAAGTAAGGTCTACCTTTCCTATATATTACTGTAAAAAATGCAAAAAAGAAACAATATATTTTGTTTGTGAAGAATGCGGAAATGAATGTGAAAAAATGTATTTTTGTTCAGAATGCAAGCAAAAGTTTTTTTCTCAAGTTTGTCCGGAACACGCAAAGGGATTATCTTATTGTAATCAAAATTTGGATGTTAAGCATTATTTTAATCAAGCCATTAAAAATCTTGATTTGAATAGAGAAGAAGTACCCTTGTTGATAAAGGGAGTTAGGGGAACTTCCTCTGAAAATCATATAACAGAGAATTTGGCCAAAGGAATGTTAAGAGCTTTATTTGGTTTACAAGTTAATAAAGATGGAACAATTAGATATGATGGAACAGAACTTCCTATAACCCATTTTAAACCCAAAGAAATTTTTACCAGTATTGAAAAGATAAAAGAACTTGGCTATTCGCAAGATATTTATGGCAAACCATTAGTTAATGAAGAGCAAATTATTGAAATATTGCCTCACGATATTATCCTTCCCTCTTCTCCAGAATCATTAGATGAAAGGGCAGATGATGTTTTTATAAAAGTTGCAAATTTTATAGATTCTTTGCTCATAAGGTTTTATAAAATTAAACCATATTATGATGTTAGAAAAAGAGAAGATTTAATTGGGAAGTTAGGAGTTTTTATGGCCCCACATAATTGTGCAGGAGTGATTTGTAGAATTATTGGTTTTTCCCAAGTGCAAGGAATGTTAGCTTCTCCCTATATGCATGCTGCTGTAAGAAGAGACTGTGATGGCGATGAGGCCGCTTTTATGTTACTATTAGACGTTTTACTTAATTTCTCCAGAGAATTTTTACCTAGTCATAGGGGTGGAACTCAAGATGCTCCTCTTGTTTTAAACGGGAAGATTGATGCAGGAGAAGTCGATGATCAGATTTTGGATTTTGAGATATTAAACAACGAAAAAAATTATCCTCTTGAATTGTATAGGTTGGCTGAACAGAGAAAGCATTCTTCTAAGGTTACAAATATAAAAGTTGTTAAAAATATTCTAAAAGAAGAAAAAAATCCTTTTATTAACTTAGGATATACTCATGAAACTTTTAATTTAAATGAAACAATTTTATGTTCTTCGTATAAAAAATTAGCTACTATGCAGGAGAAGGTAAGACATCAAATGGAATTAGTTGAAAAAATCAGAGCAGTTGATACAGATGATGTTGCCCGATTAATAATTGATAGACATTTTATGAGGGATTTGAGGGGTAATTTAAAAAAATTCAGCCAACAGCAATTCCGGTGTGTTGCTTGCAATGAAATAATTAGAAGGCCCCCTTTAACTGGAGTTTGTCCTAAATGCAAGGGCAAAATAATCTTTACCATTCATGAAGGGGGGATTAAAAAATATCTTGATCCTGCAATTGAGCTAGCGGAAAAATATAATCTTTCTCCTTATATTAAACAAACTCTTGAATTAACTAAGAGATATATCGATGCGGTTTTTGGGAAAGAATTGGAGAAACAGGAAGCATTACAGAGATGGTTTTGATATATCAAGAACACTTGACAGATAACTCCACACTTTAGTGCGGAGTGTGTTTTTGATTTTAGGAAAATCTGAAATCAAAATAAATAAAAGATAATTGTCGGAAGAAGCAAGCAGCCCATCATATTTGTTTTTCTTACACTTAATTGAATACAATATATTCCAGTCAATGTGGCAATTATAAATATTATAAAACCCAAAAAATTGGAGAATATTAAAACAATTAACGTTAATAAAATTAGGGTACAGAAAGCTAAGGTGGTGTAATTAACTTTTACTAATTTTTCTATGAAGAATTTAGCTAATATCTTTACAAGAAAAAAAGACAAAATTCCAGCTAAAGCTATTGTAATTATTATCATTACTAATATTTGGATATTTGGAATACCTACAAGGCTTTCTATTGCAGCTGCTGCACCTGTTCTTGTTTTTGATATAGTATAAAGTGCAATAAATGAAAACCCCATAACAAGAGTATTTGTTGCTCCTAACAAAACAAGAAATCCTTTTGTGTCTGTCTTGATTATACTATTTCCTATAACTGCTGCTTGTCCGCTTCCTAAGCCCGGAAGAAATCCACATAAGGGGGAAGCAATTAATGCACCCAATAACGGTTTTTTTAGGTTTGTTATTTTTTCATAAATCTTATTTTGTCTGGAAATTTGTATTTTATTTTTTATACTTAATATTAACATTGAACTTCCAAATAATCCTGTTAACAAAGGCAATAATGGTTCTTTCAAATCCAATTCAAATATTATTGTTCCTAACAAACCAGTTAAGACGAACACTGAAAATGCTGTAAATTTATTTTTCTCCGAAAAAATTAAAAGAATTAAAACTATTATCAATAAATAAGGGATTATGATTCTTAAAAAATCATAAATTCGTTCCACTATAATTATTAATGGAAAAAACATAATCAAGAAAAGAAAAATTGCTCCTAATCCTCCATAAGCGGTTAACATTACAGCTTCATATCCTTTTCCTTCTTTCAGCAGTTTGTGGCCGGGTAAAATACTTAATTCTGTATCTGTATCGGGACAACCAAGAAAAATACTTGGAATAAAATCAATAAAAGTATGAGTTATTGCCATAGCAACTATGAAAACCACAAAATAAAGAGAATTAATTGATAGAAAAAAAGGAGAAGTGGGAATAACTCCAATAAGCATAGAGCCAATTAAGTTTATATGAATGCCTGGCATTAAACCTGTGAAAATTCCTATTGTAACACCGACGACAAGTGCCAAGATTAATTCAATTAACATACGTTTAATTGAGATTCTCGAATTTATTAAGTTTTTAGCACATGTAAATCCCTTTTGTATTATACCATAGCTTTTTGTTATATATAATCTGGTTGAGATGTGGGAGTTTAAAAAGACTGCTGATGTGATGTTTTATTTATAATTACACGAACAGAATTATATAACAAATCAGAAACCAATCCTAACGTTTTTGGGTCTAAATGTTCTGATTTGTCTGTAGATTTGTGATAGTGTCTAAAAACAGGAGCTTTTTTCATAATTTCCCATAATTCATCTGGGGGGAATCCTTGATTTAGTGCTTGATAATATAAGGGGGCCATTTTTAAATCTTCTTCACTTATCATTGTTATTGTAAAACAATCTTCTAATCCCCTTTTTCTAAAACTCATATGGTCAGCAGAATTTGCAATTATCCTTGGAAATCTAATGGTTTGTACTCCTTTTTTTCTTGCTTCGGATTCCAAAGTTCTTAATAAAAGAGTATCTTGTTTACTATCTACAGACCATAAAGCAAGAATATATCCATTACCAACTAATTCCATATTGTAAACTCCAAGTAACTCATCCTTATCATATTTTTCAACATAAGCTCTTGAACCAATTAATCCGGATTCTTCTTCATCAAAAAAGAAACCCCTTGCCCCAATCTTTTTTAAAGGATTCTCTTTAATTTTTCTTAATACATCAATTGTTACTGCTATGGCAGAGGCATTATCATTTGCTCCTGGAGAATCTTTAACTACATCATAATGGCTTCCAATTCCAATATAGGGGGGGTTGCCAATTTCAGAATATAGATTTATGCCCGTTGGATATTCTTGGGAAGAATTTGAAATTTTATTACATCCTAAATACATTTCAATTACTAATCTTTTTTCTTTTTTATCCTGACAACGTTCTAAATCTCTTATTATATCAAGCATTTCAGCATCTTTTATTAATTCTATTAATTTTGTATTCATAATAAATTTACATGCTTCTATTTAATAAGTTAAAGTAGTCTAAAATGTTCTACTATCACAAAGATTTATTAATAGATATTTTCATTTTAATTATAAATGAATGAAAATTTATATTCAATACTTAAAGAATATGGTCTAAATGATAAAGAGATAAGACTTTATTTAATATTGGTACAAGATAATAAACTAACTGGATATAAAATTGCCAAGGAATCTGGTTTTCATAGGTCAACAACATATTATATTCTTGATAAACTAATAAAAAAAGGATTTATTTCAAAACAGTGTATAGCTAAAACCCATTATTATAGCTCCAATGATTTAGATACAGTAATATCTGGATTGAAGAATAAAGAGGATTTACTTATTTCACTTGCTCCAGAAATTAGGAAAATGCAGAAAGAAGAAAATTTAAAGGTGAGAATCTTTGAAAATGATTCCGGAGCAAAAGAATTTAATTTTAATTTGTTGCAATTAATAATTGAAAAACGAATAAAAGAAGTTATTATGATTGGTAATGGGCCTTCTGATAGTTTATATTTTAATATTTTTATAGAGAAAATAATTAAAGAAATAAAAAAAGCAAGAACATACAAAGAAGGAACTTTTAGAGCAATATGGCCAACAAACTTAAAAGGAAATAAATTTATTAAACAATATGAGCTTTTTGGAGAGAATAGGTTTTTGGATAATCTTCCATCGGACACCACTACAATAATATATGGAGATTGTCTTTCTTTTTCACTTACTTCTGACAAACATTATGTAATAGAAATTAAAAACAGTTCTGTTGCTAATGAAATGAAGGCCTATTTTAATCATCTTTGGAGAATTGCAAAGAAGTGAAATTTATCTTATATCTTTTTAGCTTTTGCACCTTTCAACTATTATTTATTCATAACTATGTATGAAATTCATGGGGGATTATATTAGCAAAGTTATGATTTTTGAATTTTATTCTTGGGTCGGATATGTGAAAGCCTGTGAAAATTCCAGCACAAACACCCATTATTAATGCTATTAAAAGTTCAATTAGCATTTTATTCTTTTTATTGTTCTTGTCTTTCCTTACTTCCTGATAGTAAGATAAAAATAAATAGTTATTTGTTTCTTGAATTTGATGGTTGGCAGGAGTAAGAGGACTGTTAAGAAAATTAAGCCTCGTCATAAGCCTTGTCATAGAGCAACTATTGATATGGTCGTCTTTGGCCACGGAGGAGGTGCTTCATGTTCTCACTGTGGTTATGACTTAACTTCTTATCTCAATGATTCTTCAAGATTAGCCCAAGAATTAGACCATGGAGATAAAGTAATAGATTATCTTAAAAGATACCTTAATGCTGTGAAAAAAGGTGAGCCTTTTTCAGAAAGATGGCCAAGAGAGATCAAAAATCGTTGTCCTAAGTGCCAATATATATTAGAATATGGAGAAATAATCGATATGGATTGTGGAGGAAGTGATTTTTAATAGAGAAAATGACATCGTTTTTTGATATTCAAGATCCTGTTCCTAATAGAAAAAGATTAGAAATAAAGTATGGTGAACCTTTAGCTCATATAACTCTTATGAGCGCAGGAAGTTTTGCCAGTGAATATTGTAGTAAATGCAATTCTAATCTTGATGAATATTTGGAAAAAAACAGGCCTACATTAGAAGATATGAATAAAACTCTTGCCTCTCTTGAAAGACAATTAAAGTGTATGAAAGAAGGAATTCCTTTTGATGAAGAAGAACCAGAAAGGGTTGAAAGATGCCCTAAATGTCATATAAGATTAGAAGGGTATAGCACTGTTTATCTTTAACATAAAAACATTTAATAACTGTAATATTTTATCTTTCTCATGGCTTTGGACAACGAAAAAAGGCTTGAATTAATAACAAGAAATCTCCAAGAGATAATCGGAGAAAATGAGCTGAAAGATCTCCTAAAGGCAAAAAAAGAGATTTCTGTTTATTGGGGGACTATGCCTACTGGAAGCATTTCTATAGCCTATTTTTTTCCTATGCTAAAAATAGCAGATTTTTTAAGAGCAGGCTTAAAAGTTAAGATTTTAATTGCGGACTTGCATGCTGCTTTAGATAGTGTGCCTTGGGTTATTCTTGATAAAAGATACGATTATTATGAAAGAGCTATAACGACGATTCTTAAAACAATAGGTGTTGATGTAAAAAAACTTGAATTTGTAAAAGGCAGTGAATTTCAATTAAAGCCAGAATATATGTATGATATGTTGCAATTTTCTTCAATGACAACAATTCATGATGCGCAAAAATCTGCATCTGAAGTAGTTAAGCAAACAGATAATCCAAAAGTTTCTGGTTTAATCTACCCCTTAATGCAAGTTCTTGATGAGCAATATTTAGATGTAGATATTCAATTTGGAGGTATGGATCAAAGAAAAATCATGGTTTTGGCCAGAGAACTACTCCCAAAAATTGGTTATGATAAAAGAATTGAACTTATTAATCCTTTAATAAGAGGCCTAGTTGGAGAGAAAATGAGCTCTAGCATTGAAGCAACTAAAATTGATTTATTAGATGATGAGAAAAAAGTAGTTAGCAAAATTAAAAATGCGGAATGTGAAGAAGGAAATCCTAATAATGGACTAATGGCCCTTTTAAAATATCTCATTTTTGTGATTAAAAATGATAAAAAAGAAAAATTTATTATTAAAAGAGATAAAAAATATGGGGGAGATTTAATTTATAGTTCATATGAAGAAGTTGAAAGAGATTTTGTAGTAAAAAAACTGCATCCTCTTGATTTAAAAAATGCTCTAGCAAAAGAACTTAATGATTTATTGGATAATTTTAGAAAAGACAAAAAAGTTCATGAATTACATAAATTAGCTTACGGAGAAAATTAAATTATTTCTTCTTTTTATTCTTATTCCACTTGATTAATAACTGTTTTATTTCTTCTAAATTATGATTTATCTTTTTTAATTCAGATGTTTTTTTTCTATTTATTATCGCATCGACTATGTTAAAAATAATATAAAAAATAATAAATGCCCCTATTGCTTGAAGAAAAACAGAGAGAGTATGTAAATTCGAAATTAATTCTGGGGGAATAGCTGTGGTAATCTCCTCTATTGCCATAAACATATATAGAAAATAACTTTAAAAAGGCATTGTCTTTTTTACATTTGTCTCTGTAGCTCAGGGTTAGAGCGCCGCTCTCATGAAATAGAATTTGTTAAAAATTTGATTTGCTACAAGTTTAAGATTTGAGATAGGCGGAGGTCGGGGGTTAAATTCCCCTCAGAGACACTTATTTATTATTAGACTTTATTTTTTCTGCAATCTTTGCTAACTTTTTATCATCTTCTCTTTTATAATCATGGCTGGAAATGTATCCTTCATACATTTTGAAATATTTGTCCACATTTGAATGAACTGCTTTCCATTTTTCCATTTTCGTTCCGTGCATTGGAAAAAGTTTTGCATGTAAATGATCTACACCAAAACCTTCAAAGATTAAACCGGTTCTTCCAACATCTTCAAATGATTTATCTATTAATTTTGCTACTTTTTTTGCAGCCATCATTAATTTATTTATTACATTGTCTTCTGCATTAAACACATAACTCGTATGATGAGATTTAGGTATTATTACTGTGAAACCTTCAGTGTTTGGAAAAATCGATAAGAATGCTAAGTGTTCTTTATCTTCCCAAATCTTATGACTTGGAATTTCACCTTTTGCAATCTTACAGAATATGCAGTCTTCCATTAATTATTATTAGAATTGTATTTTAAAAAGATTGTTATTTTTTTAGTTTTTTTAAAATTTTATCTAAGATAAAAAACAATCCCTTCTCATTTATACTGTAACCTTCTAATTTCTTATTGAAAATAGGTATTTTTGCAATAAATTCTTTAATTTTTTCTTCATTTATAATTTCTGTATAATCCCCATAACCAGAATTTTTCAGGAATAAAGCATTAAGCATTTGTTCAAACTGACCATGTAAAGGCAGTGCCAAATAAGGCTTTTTTAAATAAAGAGATTCTGAAATTAGGGTAAAGCCTGCGCTCGCAATTACTGCTTTACAGGTTCTTAAATCCTCCAAAAAGGTTTCCCTTTTCTTAAATTCAATGTTTCCCTTTTCTTTTTTAATATTATACCCATAAACTATAAATTTTTCATTTATTTTGTTTAAAGTATTAATTAAATGGGTGTTTTTCTTTGTTAGATAAACTAATATTTTATTTTGAATAATTGGCTTTATCCATTTCACATCTTTTCTAACAAAAGGTTGAACTAAAAAAGTATTTTTTTTGAATTTGTCTTTAATTTTATTTTGCGAGAAACTTGCGATAATATACCAATCAGCTTTTGAGACAAAAAGGCTTACAATTTGATTTGCAATGAAAAAATCTTTTTGATACTTTGAAGGAATTTTTAATTCAAGGTTGGTTAATCTATGCTGGTTGTCTATGCTTAATAAAGGAAGATTATACCAAAAAGATAAAATTGCAGTTAATGGTTCAAAATCAGTAATGACAATATCAAATTTTGTTTTCATTAACTTATGGACTTTATTACTCTTTTTTACATTATTTACAAAATTAATAAAACTTTTTTTAATCGTAGCAATTTCGTCTAATTTTCCTTTTTTAAATTTTATAGTTGTGCCTTTTATTGGAAACACCTCAAAACCTTGTTTTTTCATTACGCCCAAGGCTTGTCCATAAGTCATTACAGTAACTTTATGCCCATTAGATTTAAGATAGGGTATAATTGTTAAGGCCCTTGAGCTATGGCCAAAACCCTCTCCAGATAATCCATAAAGTATTTTCATTTTTTATTTTTGATTATCTTATTTTTCTATTTTATTAAACTCTGTTTCTTGGCCAAGTAATTTTTTAAAAATATCTTTTAAGTCTTTAATTTTAACTCTTATTTGTTTTTCAGTATCTCTATCTCTTATTGTTACATCTTTATTTTTAATGGAATCATAGTCTATTGTAATTGCATATGGAGTTCCTATTGTAGATGCTCTTAGATATCTTTTTCCTATACTTCCAGATTGGTCATAATCTACTATAAAATCTTTTTCAAGCTCTTCTTTAATTTCTTCTGCTATTTTTGTTAACTCAGGTTTTTTCATTAAAGGGAAAATAGAAATATCTATTGGAGCCATATGATAAGGAATTTTAAAAATTGTTTTTCCTTGTTCTTCTATTCTTTTCTCATAGAAAATATCAATTAAAGTATATGTAGGACGATCTGTTCCAAATGCAATCTCCAAAACATGTGGAGTAAATTTAGTTCCATCTTCTCTTTGTGCAACTAATTCTTCGTGAGAAAATTTGCTATGCTGTTTTAAATCATAATCTGTTCTGTCATGTACCCCACAAACTTCTGTCCAACCATAACTATTTAGTTTTATTTCAATATCCCATGCATCATCTGCATAAAACGCTTTCTCATCTGGATGGTGTTGTCTTAATCTAATTCTTTCTTTTGGAATTCCAAAATTAATAAATTGAGTATAAGCAAGCCAAATGCACCAGCCGTATGCCTGACTTTTTATTAGTCCTTTTTCTAATGCTGATTCTATACTTGTTGGAACAATCGGCTCTTTTTTTTCTTGATTCTTAGAACTCCAGAAAGGGAGTTTTTCATTTTTAATTTCATGATACTTTTCCCAGTTATTCTTTGTTAAAGGGTCAACAAAGATTTGTCCTTCTGCTTGTGTAAATTCTCTTCCTCTAATCACATGTTGACGTGGGGAAATTTCATTTCTGTAAGCTTTTCCTATTTGAAAGACTCCTAAGGGGAATTTTTTTCTGAAAAAATTATAAAATCTTAAAAAAGGAAGATAGGTGACTGTGGCTGTTTCGGGTCTTAAACTAGAATCATTTCCTGCTACTTTAGTTTTCATCATTAAACTCTGTTTTTTTATAAAATTTTCCAAATTTCCCTTACAACTTGGGCATTTTATCTCTTTTTCTTTAATAAATTCTAATATTTTTTTATCAGAAAAACTATCTGCAGGAACATCGAATTTTTCTTCTATTAATTTATCTGCTCTAAAAATAGCCTTGCACTTTGCACATTTAATTATTCTATCCGCAAAAGTTTCTAAATGGCCAGATGCTTGCCATACAATATCCGGCAGAACTGTCGGGCCCTCTAATTCTCTTAACCCATTTGCATTAAAAACTTTCCTTACACTATTTTCTACTTTATTTTTTAATAATTTACCAATAGGCCCGTAAGTATAAAATCCTGCTACACCTCCATAAATTTCTGGGCTCGGCCCCCAAATAAAACCTTGTTCTTGAATAAAACTAATTAATTCTCTTTCTTTTTCGTTTTCTTTTATAGGTGTAATTTCTTTTTCAGTTTTTGAATTTTCTTTCATAATCTTGTTTCCATCAAATGGCTTTTTAACTTTTTCTTTATTCTCGATTTCATATTTTTGCGCATCTTTGCTCTTATTTTTTTCTTTTTTGTCTATATTATTTTTAATTAATTCTTCTGCTTTTTCTTCGGCTTCTTTTTTATTTTTTCCAAGATATGCAATTGTCTTAGAAATTACTTTTTTTCCTTGTCTTTTGCTTTCTCTTAGATAATAGTAATCTTGATTATTAATCTTTTTTTTAACAATAAATGCCATTTTACAAATTTATATGATTAGATATAATTAACCACTACAAAAAACTATTTAAATCTTTCTTAGGCACTACTTTCATTGGTTACTGATTAATACATCCTTAATAAGTATAAATGTAATAAATGCATATATTTATAAGTATAAAAACATATTTGATAAGTAATGAGAAGGGTTCAAACAACAAAAGCTGGAGCCGGAGCTCTTAAAAAACACAAATCTTTCTTAAAGGAATCTCAAAAAAGAAGAAAATACTTTTCTAATTACTTAAACAAACTGAATAACTCTTATATTAATGGAAAAATCTCTTACGCTACTTTTGTAGAAACTGTTTATAAAAAAAGAGACGGCAAAAATATCTTAGAATGGAGGGATTATTATGGTAAATTAGAAAAGAAGTTTACTAAATCTTTGATAAATAAAAAAAATTTTAATGTTTTTTTGATTTTTTTCATTTCTTTATTTCTCATTTTTAGTTTATTTGTCTTACAAAGCCAATTTAATATTACTGGATTCGTTACACAAGATTTTTTTCAAGATAAAACCCAAGAAATTGTCAACCCACTAAACCTTGAATTTACAGAATCTGGAAATTTTCAGCTTACACATTCATTTAATGGAGAAATAATCTCGATTAAACTTTCAGGAACTGTCGAATTATTTAATGAAACAGATTCAAACAGTAATGTAAAAGTTTTTTTGGATAATTTATTGATATTCGATTCATTAAACTTACAAGGAACAAATAATAAAGACAATCCAAATATAAAAATTAGTCCGATAACCGGATTAGCCATAGGCAGTGGCGAGGGCAATGAAATTATTCCAAGTGAACAAACAGAAGAAAATCAGAATTCTCAAGAATTATATTCAGAAACACCAGTTGAGGAGGTTCAAAATGAAAATCCTTTACAAGAAGATTTGAACCCTTCTCCGGAAACTTTTGAATCTCCTCAACAATCTGAAGAACAAACAATTGAAGAATTAAATAATGAAACTTCTAATAGTGAAATTTTGGAGAATGCGTTGCAAGAAGAACCATTGTCTAATCAATCTATTGAAAATGAAACAGTTGTAAATGAAACCCGTGACAATGAAGGATTAACAAATAAAAGTATAGGTATGGTTGTAGAATTCAAGAATGTTTGTGAAGAAACTTGTGATTTGTCTAATGTAAACCTAGACAAATTAAATTTTTTATTAAACGTTGAATTAAAAAATGCTAAACTAAATTTAGATTCAATAACTTATGAAATAATTTCTTTTGGTGAAATAATAACAAATGTAACTTCTATAGATTATAATTTTACAAATTTTACTTTTGAGGGGGCAGTACAGGGTGATGCCGAATTAAACAAACCTGTAAGATGGAGACATCAATTAAAAGCCAGAGATTTAGATGAAATCCAGTCCGAACTTCCAAATGAATTTTATTTATTGTCTGGCGAGGAAATTGAAGAGGATATTTTTAATGTAACTTATGAAACTCCTGCTCCAACAATTACAGAAGAAATTGAAATTGAAGGAAGAGGAAAACAAATAAAAGTTAAAGGTTCAGAAAATCCCAGTTTGCATTATACTAATGTATTAATTTACACTAATTTAAGCGAAGAATTAAATATCAAATATGAAGATGCAAACAAAGTAAAAATTTTATGGGTTGAAAAGCAAGAGTATATCCCTTATTCTGGAATTGCTGATTTTGATAAGAATGGAATTTTTGATTATATTGAGTTCATAGCTCCAGAATTAAGTGAACAGACTTTTGAAATAATTATTGAGATAAGCAAAGCAGAACATCTTGACAACAATAAAAATTTTATTAGTGATATTTATAATGAAGTTTATCAATTAGATGGTCTTTGGAGCGAGCCAATAAATGCCAACGAGTATGTTAGAATTCAATTTAAACAAAATCTTACAAAAGAAAAAGATATAACCCTCTACCCAAGAGTTGTTTCTGGAAATCCAGTAATAGAAGTTTATGAAGTTAATGAAAATAATATAATCGCCCAGTTTAATAATCTAAATAATAATGAGTACAATAAAGTTTATTTAACAAATCTTGAAAGTGAAAGCTTACCTCAAGGTTATTCACAAGATGCATTTGACTTAAGAGTTGTCGGGGGAAGCATTGAATTAGATTATATTTATGACCCAATATTAGCGGGTTATCCTGTTGGCGCTTTTTTTGAGGACTTTGAATCAGGAAGTTTAGCTACAAATGGTTGGATAGTAACAGCAGCATCAGGTGGTGGAGAAGCATTTGCACCTATGAGCAGAGGAAATCCAACTACTTCCATGAGCACAGACGATACTAATACAGAGAATAACGCAACAGTTACTTTTAACACTACTGGATATAGCGATATATGGTTGAAGGTAGATTTGAATGTTGCAGGACTTGATTCTGGAGAATACCTTGCAGTAAGGTGGTATAATGGTGCTACTTGGTATTATTTATTTAAAAATCAAACCCTCGCTAGTTATACTACTTATAGTTTTAATTTAAGTAAGAATAGCACTCTTGCGAATAATAATCTTAATCTTGGACTAATATTTAGCTGTTTAGCTAGTAATGATAATGAATATTGTGATGTGGATAATGTCAATATTACCGGGCAAGCTCCTCCGGATTTGCTTTACCCAATCTTTTCAAACTTTCAGGAATTTAGAGCAAATAATTCAGAATATCATGAAGGAATAACAATGTTTAATACAACATTAACAAATACAAATGGAACTGTTTATTTAACTTTTAATAACGTTAATTACACTGCACTTAATACAACAAATGGGGCAGGAACTGTTTTTAATGTTTCAATAAATAATATTGGTGTTGGGACATATCCTTTTTATTGGGGGGGTTATGGAAATGGGACTGGAAAGAATTCAAATGCAACAGCATTAAGAAGTTATGTTGTAACAATAAATACAACTGCCAATGTTATAG
>CAZOFF010000004.1:0-6357 GCA_964579165.1 Candidatus Woesearchaeota archaeon | reverse complement strand
TCTCAATGGGGTTGATTCAAATCTTGTTGTGAATTATCCCCAACAAATAAACGCTTCTTTTGCTTCAAGCACAAATAAAACTTTAACATCTGCTGCAATAAACGGAACAAGCATAACTTTGCATGCAGCTACTACTTGGGGAGCAGGAGGATGGACAGTGAATTTTTCTATGTCTTCAAATCAAAATTATACTGCATTCCAAGCATTAAGAAATCTAACAATAAATAGAGCGGGAGGCTTAGTAACTTTATTAGTTAATCATACAACTGCAAATGCAACCATTTCTCAAGGAAATAGTGTTTGGTTGAACGCAACCCTTACAAATGGAGACCCCACAAAAGAAATCTATCTTTACAATGCGGGAACTTTAATTAATAATGGAAGCTCTCCTATTGCAAATCTAACAACTTTTTCCAGTGAAGGTTCATTTAATATTTCTGCATTTTATCCGGGAAGTCAAAATTATAGTGAAAATTGGAGTGCTTCTTATTTTGTTGATGTTGGTGTTCCTTCTAATGTTGCTCCTCAAATAATCAAAGTTAGTGGATTAGACGCTGTAACATTAAATGAGGGGGGAAACAAAAATGTGACCATTAACTTCACGGTAGAAGATACAAATGGCGTAGGAGATTTAGTTAATAGTTCTGCTAATGCTAATTTTACTTTTTTAGGAGAAGGAATTAGGGCGAATTCAACTTGTTATCAATACCAAGCAGGAGAAACTAATGCAAATTATACTTGTTCTATTATGATGTGGTGGTTTGATATTGATGGAATCTGGGGGGTAAATGTTACTATTGCTGATAGTTCAAATGCAATCGCAGATAATGATACAAATACAATAACTGTTAATCCCTTAACAGGTTTTAGTGCAACTCCGGGAAATGTAAGTTTTTCATCATTAAATCCAGGGAGTTTTAATCAAACTGCTTTGGAATTTTTAATCTTAAACAACACTGGAAATCAGAATATAGCAAACGGAAGTATTCAGGTTAATTCAACTACTCTTTATGGTGAAAATAATAATGCTCTTGCTTTGCATTCTGGAAATTTCACTATGTCAAATAATACCGGGGCAGGAAATCCTCAATGCGATTTATCTGGAGCAAGCGCATCAAGAATGGCATTAGTTTCTGGCTCTGCATTCACTTATATAAACGGGGCTAATATTTCTAGGGGGAATTATAGTGTCGGAGATGGAAGGGGGCAAGAACAATTGTACATTTGTTTAGCTGTTGTTGGAGCAGAATTAGAACAACAATCATATTCAACTGCAGAAGCGGGAGCATGGACAATAAGAATATTATTAACTGTAATAGCAACTGGTACTGGTTTAGAGGTGAATAATAAAAGAAATAAGAAAAAGAAAAAATTAAAGAAACAAAATAATTTAGAAGAAGATAAATTAGTTACTGCACTTGAATTGATAATGCAAGAGCTTGGAGAAAAATATCACTTAAATAAACAGCAGATACTTCAATTATTTGAAAAAGATGAATATGAAATCCCAATAAATATCTTTAATAAAAATCTTGGAGCATTGGAATCCTTAGTCAAATATCTAAAAGATAATTTATCTATGACATATAAAGAAATAGCTGTTTTGTTAGAGAGAGATCAGAGAACTATATGGACTTCATATAAGAAAGCAAAAGAAAAACAGCCATTATCCGAAAAAATCATTGAAACTAATTTCTTTGTTCCGTTGACTATTTTCAAAAATAGAAATCTAACAATATTGGAATCTTTAATCGTCTACTTGAAAAGCAGAGGAATGAAGCATTCAGAGATTTCAAAAATGATTAAGAGGGATGCAAGAAATATACAAAAAACTTATTCAAGAGCACTAAATAAAATAAGAAATAAAGAGAATTAATATTCATTATCTATAAAAGAAATGTTTAAAAATCCATTTAACTTTAAGATGAAGATAAAGAGGTCAATTAAGATATGAAAAAAGAAAGGGGCACTAATTTTAAGGGTATTATCATTTCTTTAGTTGTTGTAATCACTATGTTATTATTAATTATTTATTTTGACAAAATAATCTCTTTTACTGGAAATGTTGTTAATGTTGATTTTAATATTTCAATTGGCGCGGGAAATGCCCCCCAAATTATTAGAATACTAAATCATAGCATTGCAGATTTAACTGTGAATGAAGCAGGAAATACTAATGTTTCCATTAATTTTACTGTAATTGATGCAGATGGCGTTTCTAATATGAACACATTAGCAAATGTAAGTATGATTAGAGCAGGCGAAGATTTAAGAAAAAATGTTACTTGCTTCAGATATCAATCTTCTGGAAATAATGCAAACTATACTTGTCAAGTTGATTTATGGTGGTTTGATGCTGCTGGTTCTTGGAGAATCAATGCAACCTTATCTGATGTCAGTGGAAATGTTGCAGAAAACAGCACGCAAAATCTCACTATAAACACTTTAACTGGATTTAGACTTGGGCCGGGAAATGTATCATTCTCAACATTAAATCCAGCAGCGACTAATCAAACTGCAAGCAATGTCATTGTTCTTAATAATACTGGAAATCAGGATATAGCAAACGGAAGTATTCAAGTTAATTCAACTACTCTTTATGGTGAAAACAATAATGCTCTTGCTTTGCATTCTGGAAATTTCACTATGTCAAATAATACCGGGGCAGGAAATCCTCAATGCGATTTATCTGGAGCAAGCGCATCAAGAATGGCATTAGTTTCTGGCTCTGCATTCACTTTTGTTAATGGTGCAAACATGTCAAGAGGAAATTACACTAAACAAGATGGAAGGGGACAGGAACAATTATATCTTTGTTTGACTCTTGTTGGTTCAGAATTATCCCAGCAATCATATTCAACTGCAGAAGCAGGAGCATGGATAGTTAAAATATCTTAATTTAATTGAATAAAATGAAAAAAAATAAATCCAAAAAACTTGGAATAAGATTTTTAGTTGGAATAATGGTAATTGTTTTTTTAGTTAATTTTATCAGTGCTTTTTCAGTTTCTGCTCCTTATATGGAGAATAAGCAGTTGAGATTAGATCCGGGGGAATCAAGGTCTCTTGAATTTGTTTTGCAAAATGCATTTGGCAGCTCTACAATTGATACAAAAGTGATAATTGATAAGGGTAGCGAGATAATAAGTTTAGCTGATGAAAGTGATGTTTATCCTGTGCCCGCTGATGAACAAGTGAAGGTAAATACTTTAGTAAATGTTCCCGAAGATGCAAAGAAAGGAAGTGTTTATCCAATTTCAATAACATTTAATACTATTGCGGATAGGCAAGGTTTTGCTTTTGGGAGCAGTATTGAACAGAATTTTGAAGTAGTTGTTGGCAGAGAAGAAACACAAAAAAGTAACAGTACGCTTATCTTTTATTTTGTGGCTTTAATTGCCATTGTAATTGCCATTGTCGCTTATTTCCAGATTAAAAAAAGGCGACAGTTTAACTAATAGACAAAATAAGCAACTTCTTTTTGAAACCAAACAAATTTAAATATCTCAGTCTTATTTTTAACATATGAAAAGAGGGGTTGTGTTTTTTATCTTAATATTATTTATAGTTTTTTTTCTTAATTTTAATTTTATTAATAATACTTTAAAAGAGTTGACAGGGAGTGCAACAGCAATAATTGATTTTTCAATTAGAGTGCAAGCTGTTCCCGCGATTTTAACTTTATACTCTCCATATAACCATACTTATTTTAATAATTATTCAATGCTCCTGAATTATACTGTAAGTGGTGAACAAGCTGTATGGTATAAACTAGATAATAATGCAAACAACACCATTACTTCTTTTATTTATTTTAATGTCTCAGATGGAGTTCATAATTTAATATTGTACGCAAATAATACAGATAATAACCTAAGCTATCAAAAAGCTAGTTTTATTGTCAATACAAGCAAGTTTACTGTTTATTATGAAGAGTATGATACAAGTTATAAAGGAAGCACAACTGATTTTAACAGATATTCATTTAACGAAATACAAAGTTTAGAGGATGTTGTTTTAGAAAACACAAATTATGGTAAAATCTCTTTTAATCAAGCAATAAATTTGTCTAGTAATTCTTTGGGAAATGAATTAAATTTGAGTCAATATGTTAATATATCCAATAATAGAATTGAATTAAATTCTACTGTTCTTACGGGATTTAATGTTCTTTCAACTTTAACTTTATTAAACTTAAGTTTTTCTAATCCAAGAATTTTGAGAAATGGAGAAGTTTGTTCTTCAAGCATATGCACACAACAAAGTTACAGCGGGGGAAACTTAATTTTTAATGTTACAGGATTTAGTATTTATTCTGCAGAAGAAATTCCTGTTGCAGGAGGAGATACTGGTGGAAGTGGGGGAAGTGGAGGAGGCAGTAGTCGCGCAATACAATCATTGGAAACAATATCAATTAATAAAGATCAGATTAAATTGTCTTTAAAACAGGGGGAGAATAAGCAAGAAATGATAACAATAACCAATAAATATTCTAAAAAAATAAATGTTCTTGTTTCAGCAGAAAAAATAGAAGAATTTGTAAAGATTGATGAACCTTCTTTTGAACTTGATTCAGGAGAAACAAAAACAATAATTCTTGATTTTTTAGCAAGAGAAGATGCAGTAACAGATTTGCATATAGGCAAGATAATAGTTTCAGCAGAAAGCATAAAAAAAGAGATTTTAACTGCAATAGAAGTTGAGTCAAAAAAATCTTTATTTGATGTTAATCTTGAAATTAACGAACATTTTTCTGAAGTTGCTCCAGAAGAAGAATTATTACTGCAAGTTAAAATATTCAATATAAAAAGAACAGGAAGAGCAGTAGATGTAGAAGTGGAATATCAAATAAAAGATTTAGAAGAAAACATTATTGTTAAGGAAAGTGAGACAATTGCAGTTGAATTTCAAACAAGTTTTGTAAAAGAATTTAAAATTCCAGCAAGCATAAAAGGAGGAAAATATATAATTTATGTAAAAACAACTTATGAAAATGAAGTGGCAAGCGCAAGTGCTTTTTTTTCAGTTAAGAACAAACTTATTGTTACAAACGAAAGATTTTTCATTTTTATAATATCTTTATTAATTATCTTAATTTTAATTGTATTAATAGAAATACGAAACATTAAAAAATACGTAAAACATGGTAAAGTTGGTGAAAAAGAATTAAAAAAGAGTGGCTTTATTAAGTGATTCATAAGAAAATTGAAAAAATAAAATGATATACACAAATTTAATTGTTTCAATCATTACTCTATTATTATCTCTTATCGGATTAATTATTAGTTTAAACGTCCAACTTAGAACTTTAGGCAAATTAAAAACAGCACGTTTGTTTGTAACTCTTTTTTTCTTTATTTATTTTTTAAAATCAATAATATTGGTTACCTTTAGTGCAGGTATATTAAAAATAAGTGCAGGAATGAATTCCCTTATACAAATGTCAACAGCTTCATTCGCATTACTCTTAATTTTTATAAGTACAATAATCTTTCAAAGAATAATATCCCAGATAGACCATGTATATATTAAAAAGAAAAAATAGGTTTGTTCTATTATTTAATAGCCTGTTTTTTAGGCATTACTTACTTTATCTTTGCAACCAAATTTAGGATGATGGCATTGTCTTAAATCATTATGGTCAAGTTTATTAGAAAGATAAAGGCAATCAATTTTTCTTCCGCTATAAGATAAAGAACAATAAGAAATCCCTAACAGATTTTGAACAAATTCTCCTGCTTCTTCTTCACAAATATCAACAATTGTTCTAACACTATTAGCATTTCCTTTTGCTTTTCTGCTTGCATTACTTATTGCATGTGTTTTATCAAATTCTTCAATGTCTTTTAGCATTTGAAAAAGTGAAATTATAAGTTTATATTTTTTATTATAATCTAACAAGCGGAGCGTCGGGAACTCGAACGCAGAAGAACGAAGTTCTTCCGCACCATCTCCTTATCGAATGTGTTTAAACCAATTAAGTTCAGTCCCTAATCTAACAAAGCGGAGGGTGGGACTCGAACGCAGAAGTACGAAGTTCTTCCACACCATCTCCTTATCGAATGTGTTTAAACCAATTAAGTTCAGTCCCTAATCTAACAAAGCGGAGGGTGGGACTCGAACCCACGAAAAACTGCTCTGCAGGCAGTCGCAGTAGCCGCTGTGCCACCTCCGCATTGCGAAGACACCTACGGTTTCTTTCGCGTAATCTTCCCTAAATATTTAAACTATTTAGAGGACACTATAGGTTTCTTTCGCGTAATCTTCCCTAAATATTTAAACTATTTAGAGGACACTATAGGTTTCCTTCGCTTAACCTTCCTTCAATAAAGACACTATGACGCTCAAAGTTTTTTC
>CAZOFF010000003.1:0-29134 GCA_964579165.1 Candidatus Woesearchaeota archaeon | reverse complement strand
TAAGATTTCTTTATAGAATTATGAAGATACTTGCGATAGGTGATTTTCATGGAAAATTTCCAATAAAACTGAAATCAAGAATAAAAAAAGAGAATATTGATTTAATTTTAGCTTTAGGAGATTATACTGGATTAGATGATTGGAGACCCATAATAAAAGAACAATTTAAATCTAGGAAACAAAGTGGGAATGTAAAGAATCCTGAAGAAATTTTAGGTAAAAAAAAGTATCAACAATTATTAAAAAAAGATTATAAAGCAGGTAAGGATATCTTAAAAGAGATTAATTCTTTTGGGATTAAAACTTTTAGTATTTTTGGAAATGGAGACTGGTATGAAGAGTTATATAAAAAAGAATTTAATAATCCATATGGAGCTTATGAAAATTATATCAAGAAATTAAAGAATATTACTAATCTTAACAAGGGAAAGCAAAAATTTAAGGGAATTACATTAGTGGGGTTTGGTGGTTATCAAGATGTAGACACATTCATTAAAAATAAAAATTTCATTAAAAATAAAAAAAGATTTAAAAAAATTAAAAAGCGGTATATGAAATCTGGAAAACAATTTTCTAAACTAATATCTAACAAACCTGATATTCTTTTATTGCATTATCCTCCTGTAGGTTATTTTGATAAAATAAAGGCAAAGATTCATGGAATGCATAATAAATCTGCCGGTGTTGGCTATTATAATATTGGAATAAAAAAATATAAACCAGCGTTAGTTTTAATGGGGCATATGCATGAATATCAAGGAAAAAAGAATATTGAAAGAAGTTTAATTGTTGCTACTGGGGCTGCACATGACAATAAAGCTGTAGTAATTGATTTTGACAATATAAAGAAAAAGGTTAAAAGTGTCAAGTTCTTGAAATAAGAATGCTGAAAATAACACGAATAAAGAAGATAGTTTTTTATTTTATACTCTATCTATTATTTCACAAGGTTTCTTGGAGATTAATAACAAAAGATTTAAATAGATAATAATTTATACAATTGTATAAAAATAAATACAAATGTATAATAAAATGGATAATGAAAATAAGGTTTTACGGTTTTTTTTTGATAATCCCACTGAAAAGTTTCATATTAGAGCAATAGCAAGAGCTCTTAAATTGAATCCAAATACAATTTTGAATATTATTAGTAAGTTGGAAAAAAAAGGGCTTTTGATTAGGAAAAAGAAGAATCATATAGTAGAGGTCAGTGCTGATGTTAACGATGATTTTAAAAGAATGAAGCGAATTGATAATCTGAAGAGATTATATGAAAGCAATATTATCCATTTTTTAGAAAAAGAATTTAATCCAAATAGCATTTCTGTTATAGGTAGCTATTCCACTGGAGAGGATATAGAAAATAGTGATATTGATATTGTTATTATTTCAAATAAGAATAAACACAAAGAGGTAAATTTAAAAAAGTTTGAAAAGATTCTTTTTAGAAGGATACACCTAATTGTTACGGATTATTCCATTTCAGAAGAATTTTATATCAATTTAATAAACGGAATTGTTTTATATGGGTATATAGACAAAAAGTAATATGGAACCTTTTGAATTTTATCTGAAAAAAGAACTTGTTAAAAGAATATCCCCAAATAAATTTAGAGCCAGGTTTTTATTAAAGGATGTAGAAGACAGATTAAATTTTTTAAAACAAATTGACATAATTAAATTCCCAAAAATTTACCTTGAGATATTATATGATATTATCAGGGACTATTGTGATGCGATTTTATTTATAGATGGATACAAATCTTTTTCTCATGAGGCTTCTATATCTTATTTGTTAAAAAAAGGATTTGATTTTATAACTATCGGCAGGCTGGACTCTTTTAGGCATAAAAGAAATGGTTCTAAGTATTATGGAGAGCCGATTTTTGTTGAAGATGCTAAAAGCTTAAGCGAATTATATTTAAAGATAGAAAGCAGACTAAATAATATCTTAAAGGATAAATTAAAATGAACAAGGAAAATGATTTTTTGTTTCATGAAGTATCTGAAAAAGAAAGGGAAGAAATAAAGCAGGAAGCTAAGAAGTTAATGGATTCTTTTTACAATAAGCTTAATAAAATAAAGCAAAAAATGCCAGAGCATTTTGTTGAGAGAGATGAATTTGAAAGAGAGGAAGGAGAAGGAACAGAACCCAACAAAGAATTTAGAAATGCCATGTTTGATAATGCTCCTAATAAAAACAAAGATTTCATAATTGCGGAGAAAAAAGGATGGTGAAATTATAAGAATGGTGAAGCTTAAAAAAATAAATTTAGAAAAAAGATGTGGGAATGATAACTGTGATCATCCGGATATTAAAAAAAATAAATTTTATTTAGCTAAGCTAATGGGTAGTGAAAAATCTTATTGGGTTGCTGGTCAATTTTCTAAAGAGTGGTATGGCTGGAATTTTGCTTCGGTTTATGATGCTGGTTTGCAATTAAATGATGATAGTTGGTTGGAGCTTTATGAAATTCAAGAAAGAGGAAGAAAAATAATAAAATGACAGAACTTGAAGACATTTATAATAATATGCAGGGAGTCTTAAGATCGCATTTTTTTGATAACAGGCTTTTTCCTTCTGCAACATTTTTAAAAGATGATTTGGAAAAGCGAGAGAGGTTCGAATGGCATAAAAGAAGATTAGAGAGAAAATTTGCCATTGGTTCAGATGAATATAAAGCGGGGGTTTTATATTTAACTAAATTATTTGGTATTTGGGAAGAAGCATGAACACAGAAGAAAAGGTTAAACAATACTTGAATGCAATTGAAAAAGACAATAAAAAAGGCAAGAAGATAAATGCAATTCTTGAAATAAATTCCCAAGCTCTTGAAGAGGCAAAAGAAATAGATAATGGAAAAAGAAATGGAAAACTAAGGGGCAAGGTTATTGTTGTCAAGAGTAATATAAATGTTAAAGGAATGCATGCAAGTTGTGCTTCAAAAACATTGGAGGATTACAAGGCAACTTATGATGCGACTGTTGTTGAGAAATTGAGGAATGAAGGAGCAGTAATTATTGGAATGAGTAATATGGATGAATTTGCAGCAGGAGGAAGTGGAGAGACAAGTGCCTTCGGAGCAACAGAAAATCCGAATGCCTTAGGCTTAATTCCTGGAGGAAGTAGTAGTGGAAGCGCTGCAAGTGTTGCTGCTGGATTTTGTGACATTGCTCTTGGTTCTGACACCGGAGGGAGCATAAGAAACCCTGCAAGTCATTGTGGTGTTGTAGGTTTAAAGCCATCTTATTCTTCTGTTTCAAGGTATGGATTAATTGATTTATCAATGAGCTTAGATCAAATTGGGCCTATAGCAAAGAATGTTAAAGATGTTGCATTACTGTTTGATGTAATAAGGGGCAAAGATAAAAGAGATGCAATAAGCCAAGACATAAAATTTAACCTTGAGAATGTTAACAAATTACCTAAAGAAGTTACTATTGGATTATTAGATTTGGAAGGATTAAATGTTAATAATGACATAAAAGAATTAATTGAAATAAAGACTAGGCAAATTGCAAAAGAAAAAAATTGGAAAATAAAAAAAGTTAAGTTGAATTATCTTGATTTAGCTATTGAAACTTATTATCCCTTAGTTTATGTTGAATTTTTCTCGGGAACAAGAAAATTTGATGGAAGAAGATATGGAAAGAAGATAGAAGATTCAGCTGGCAGAGAAGTTTTAAGAAGAATTCTTGGAGGAAGCGAGATAAGCAAAGCAGAGTATCAGGGGAGATATTATCATTTAGCTTTGAAAGCAAAACAAATTATTGCAAGAGAATTTGAAAAAGCTTTTAAGGAAGTTGATGTGATTATTTGTCCCACTGTTCCAAGATTGCCACATGAAATTGGAAGCAAGATAAGTGTTGAGGAAATGTATTCTTATGATGTGTTAACTGTTCCTTCAAGCTTAGCTGGAAATTGTGCTATAAGCCTGCCCATAGGCAAGTTGAAAACAGGAGAAGGAATAGAATGCCCTGTTGGTATGCAGATTATTTGTGACAAGTTTCAAGAAGAGAAGTTATTTCAAATTGCTAATGTATTTGAGAAAATTGAGAAAATTTAAAAACAGCTTAATTTTACTTATCTTACTAAAATGCAAATTAATAATTTAGACTTGAGATGGTTGGGTCATTCATGTTTTTTTATTAAAAATTTGAAAGATAATAAAGTATTGTACATTGATCCTTATAATTTAAGAGAAGATCTTGAAAAAGCAGATATTATTTTCATTACTCATAGTCATTACGACCATTGCAGTGTTGAAGACTTGAATAAGGTTGTTAAACCAGGAACAACGATCTTTATGTCTGCAGATAGTCAAAGTAAGATTACTAGGTTGAAAGTTGATATAAAAATGCATATTATTGAACCGAATAAAGAATTTTCTTTAGGAAATCTAAGAATCTCAACTATTCCTTCTTATAATATAGATAAACCTTTTCATCCAAAAGAAGAAGGTTGGTTAGGGTATATTCTTAAGTTCGATGATACTATAATATATCACGCAGGAGATACAGATTTAATCCCAGAATTTCAAAAGCTTACGGGGCATAAGTCAAATATAAAGGAATTTATTGCTTTACTTCCTGTTGGTGGAAGATTTACAATGACTGCAGAAGAGGCAGCAGAAGCCGCAAGAATTATTAAGCCAACTTTAGCAATTCCCATGCATTATGGGAGTGTTGCAGGAAGTGAAGAAGATGCTAAAGAGTTTGTTAGTTTATGTAATGAATTTGGTATTAACGCAGAAATATTAGAAAGAAGTTAACCTTTAATAATGATATGGAACGAGATATTTTTTTACAACGAAAAAAAGAGGTTCTTTCAAAGATAGATAAGTCCAATAAAAAAGATTGGGATAAACCAATTTTAAATTTATGCAATAAAATCAACTCAAATAATAATTATTATACTACTTCTTCTTGCAGTGGGAGGATATTAATCATGGTTGATCAGGAAAAAAAGGCACCAGAATTGTTTAGGTTTGCTTCCCACGATTTAATTGAAAATATCGGCGGTTTTATTAGAGTAATTGAGCATATTAAGGGTAAAGATAGTTTAAAGTTTAAACTAGAACCTTGTATTTTACATGTTGCATGTAAGAATTTAATTAGTGCAAGAGAGCTGTATGATCTTGCCCAAAAAACGGGCTGGAAAAGATCAGGATTAATTTCCTTTGATAAAAGGTTTATACTTGAATTAAGCGGGACAGATAAACTTGAATTTCCCTTAACAAATAGGGGAAAAACTTTAGTTGATGGAAGTTTTTTGAAATTTATCGTCGATAAAAGCAATAATAAATTAAAAAAATCTTGGGAAAAGATTAAGAAATTAGAGAATTGTCTCGAATAAAAACATTATTTGCATTGACAAAATATTTTTAAAGAAGCAGATATTGTATTTTTTGTTATATTTATTTATTCAGATTGCTCGTAACAACCTGAATAGGTAGCTGAATTCTTTTGTTAATAGTTGGAAACGTGTCAACTATTTAAACCTTTCTTTAGAAAGGGCAAAAGAACATGAAAGGAGGTAAAAAAACATATGGCTTTAGATTTTGCAAAAGAGGCAATAGAAAAATCCGGAACTCATAGTATTAACTTTGATGAACTTAGGGCTGGAAAAGCAAATATCAAAGTTATTGGTGCTGGAGGAATGGGTTGCAATGCAGTTACTTGGCTTTTTAACAAGGGGATTAATGGTGCTACAATCTATGGAATGAACACAGATGCTTTGCATCTTAGTGTTACAAAAGCCGATGAGAAAGTTTTGATAGGGAAAGAACTGACTCGAGGTTTGGGTTGTGGCGGTATACCTCAAAGAGGTCGAGAGGCTGCTAAAGAAGCATTGGTAGATATAAAGAAGATTGTTTCTGGAGCAGATATGTGTTTTGTCATAACTGGATTAGGTGGAGGAACTGGAAGTGGTTCTGCACCCGTAATCGCTCAACTTGCTAAAGAGACTGGGGCAGTAGTTATTGGGGTTGTTACAATGCCTTTTGAATCTGAAAGAGCAAGAATTGACAAAGCTGAATTTGGTCTTCAAGAGCTTAGAGAAGTTACAGACACATGTAATAGACTTGTAGATATTGCCGGACAATTACCTATTGAACAGGCTTTCGCTGTTGCGAATGAACTTGTTTCAACTATGATTAAAGGTATTGTTGAGACAATTACTCTACCTAGCTTAATCAACCTTGACTATGCAGACGTATCTACTGTTATGAAGAATGGTGGTGTTGCAGTCATTGGAATTGGAGAGTCAGATACACAAGACCGTGTTGCTGAAGCTGTCAAGCAAGCCCTTACACATCCTCTACTTGACGTGGATTACAAAGGTGCTAGCGGAGCTTTAATACACATTACTTGTGGTCCTGATTTAAAATTGGAAGAATTTGACACTATTGGTAGAATTGTAACAGAAAATATCAGTCGTGATGCCCAGGTTATAATGGGAGCGAGGATTAGTAAAGAGTTCATGGGCAAAGTAAGAGTTATTACCATTATGACTGGAGTTTCAAGTCCCTATATTTTGGGAAGGGACATGGAAGAAAGGTCTGCCCCTGCACGAAGAGAAATGTCTGATTTAGGAATAGAGGTAATTAGATAGTAACTTATAAAATAAATTTTTAATGCCGGCTTTATTTTTGCCGGCTTTTTTTCTTTTTTAAGAATATTTGTTAGGGATAAACTTTAGATAGTTACTATAAAAATCCAATGAAAATGAAGACCGGACTGATTTTTTGGTTCTAAGATATAAAATTAAGAAGATTATTATTGGTATGATGATTGTCTGGCATAATCTATTTTTTGTGTAAGTTATAATAAATCATTCTTACTATTTTTTAGTTTATCTAATACTTCTAAATTATCTTTATCAAGAATTTAAACATCAATCTTTTTTGGAGGATTTATCTTTGTTGTCTTGTAATCATTAAATCTTATGAATGTGTCTAAATCTACTTTCATCTTTCTTGTTTTTGGTTCTTCTGATTTTATTCCTATGGGGAATACTGCCTCTATTTCTACATTTTCTGGAATTTTTAATATTCTTCTAATCATGTCTTCAACAAAAATAGCTGTCCAGCAAGTAGATAAGCCCCTTTCTTCTAATTTTAATAAAAAGTTTTGTAATGCTGCTCCTGCCTGTTGTTTATTGTATTCTTTGCCTTTGTCCTTAAAATTTTTTATTAACATATCAGGATTAGAGCATACTACAACTACATATTGTGCTTTTTTTACAAAATCTTGCTGGCATGCATCTCCAATTTGTTCAATTTTTTTTAGGTCATCTACTAAAATAAATTTTAATGTAAATATGTTTCCTGCGCAAGGCGCGTATTTTGCAGTATCAATAGCTTCTAAAATTGGGCGCCAGTCCGGCTTTTTTGCTTTGTATTCTTTAATGCTTCTTCTTGATTTTATTACTTTATCTAAATCCATGTTTTAATAAATAATATTGGATATTTAAATTTACTCTATACCAAGATAATTATTACATAATTTATTTTTAGAATAATTAATCTTTAACATAATGGTTATTTAAAGAATTTGTTAAGTATTTTAGATTATTTTGTCTTTTTTCTATAGATTTACATGAAATATAAGTTGAGAATAATCCAACTCCGATTTCTAACAAGGAAAACTCATTAAAATCTTTTGTTGTATTTGTTATATATTTTTCTAGAATATTACTGCTAATATCCATAGACCCTATAGATGTCAGTGATAATCCTAAACCAAGTAAAAACCAATCTCTAATTTGCCCTCTTTTAGTAGAACTTATTGCATCCTTTATAACTTCATGATTAGACATACTATCTGCTTGAGTTTCACATTGCGAATTAATTTTTATTCCTATTTTATTGAGCAAATCTCTATTTACCATTATCCCCAATCATATAATCGTGATTTATAAATCTTTTTGTTGTGAACAATTAATCCTTAAAATCTATTACCCCGCCACCCAAAACAACTTTATTTATGTAGAGGACAATTGCCTGGCCTTTGCTTATTCCTGTTATTGCCTTATTAAGAATCACTTTTATTTGTTTTGTTCTTTTGTTTGTTATTATCTTGCAAGGAAGTAACTCTCCTACATTTCTTATCCTCGCATAAGCAGTAGCAGGAAGTTTTGTGTTTTTGTTAATTAGGTGTATTTGTTTTATTGTGATTTCTTTCCTTAACAAAAGTCTATGTCCTTCGGGTGCAGCAATTATTATATTGTTTTTTGTATCTTTTTTTGCAACATACCATCTTTTAAGTTGTTTTTTATTATCAAACTGTAGTTTATTTAAATCAAGACCAAATCTTGGACCAATTCTTTGCCCTATAGTGTAATAATAAATTCCATCATGTTCTCCAATTTTATTTTTGTTCGGATCTAAGATTAATCCTTTTTTTGGTTTAATTTTATGTTTTAAGAAACTTTTAAGATTGACTTTTCCTATAAAACAAATTCCTGACGTAGATTTTTTATTAAAATTTGGGAAATGATTCTTTTTTGCAATATCTCTAACTTGTTCTTTGTTTAAATTTCCTATTTGAAATAATGTGTGGCTTAAGTCATTTTCATTTAATCTGTAGAGGAAATAGGACTGATCTTTGTTTTCTGCTTTTGCTCTTAATAAAAAATATCCTTTATTTGTTTTTTTTATTCTTGCATAATGGCCAGTTGATACAAAATCACAATGTCTTTTTTTTGCTTCTTTCCATAATAAAGGAAATTTTATTTTATTATTGCATATAACATCCGGATTAGGGGTTATGCCTTTTTTATAATTGTTAAACATATCTTGAACTACTTCTTTTTTGTATTGTTTTTCAAAATCAAGAGTTATTAATGGAATATTAAGCATATTTGCTATTTTCATTGCCATCCTTCTCTCGTCTCTCCATGCGCATTCTCCAAAGTCATTCTTAGTATTGCTCCAATTTTTCATAAACGCGCCTATGATTTCATAACCTTGTTTTTGTAATAACAAAGCAGCTACACTGCTGTCTACGCCACCAGACATGGCTAAAAGAACCTTTGTTTTTGTTTTGGATTTTGATAGTTTTGTATTTTTCATTTTATTTTTTCTTTTTGCTCCAACTTTTCGCAGATTATTGCTTCTTTATTTTTATCATTTTTAAAGATATGAAATTCTTTGTCTCCTTTAAGTTCATGTTCATATTTTTTTCTTTCATTCCAATATTCTTTTGCGTCTATAGGATATCTTATTACAACTTTTCTTGCTTCGAGTTTATTAAGGTTTTCAATTATTGTTTCAAATTTATTCTCGCATGTTAAAAGAATCTTATACTGCTCTAAAAATGGAGAATTAACTTTGTTATCAGATAAAAAATAAGGTTTGTTGGATAATAGTATAATACCACATTTAAGATTATTAGCAAGTTTCTCGTATATACCTTTGCCAGCTAAAATTATGGCGGGATTTATTATATATAAATATGAAAAATCTTTTATTGAGTTAGATATTAATAATTTACTCTTACTATTCAGATTATCTTTAATATTATGTTTAAATATTTTGTTCTCGGGCAAAAGAACAACGCTGGTATCATGGTTTTTTAAATCATTAAAATAAAGAGTAAGTCTATTCAGCTTCTTATTTAATGAAATAAATTCTCTTTCAAAAGGGATTTTTATTTTATCTAGGTCTTGAATAAATGGAGGAAGTTCTATTGCAATTTTAGGAGTTATGTTGGAATATATCCCTAATAATTTGTTTACATTTGGTTTTATGTTTTCTATTGTTCTTACTCCACTCTCAGCACGTTCTGTATCACAAAATACTATATCTGGCTTAAACTCTTTGGCAAGTGAGATAACGCTTTTATCTAATGCATCTCCAATAATTATTTTAACGTTGTTAATATTTAATTCTTTTAAATTTGCCATGGCAAGTTTGGCTGTTTCAGGATTTTTTTCTATGCTTAAAACTTCTTTGCATTCTTTTGCAAATAATATTGTTTGGGCGCCTATTCCCGAGCCTATCTCAAGAAGTTTATTACATGAAAGCCTTTTAGCTCTATAATTAGCTACTTGCTCTGGAGTTGCGAATCTTATTTCTTTATTTTCTAATCTCAAAAATTCCTGTTTTGCAACTTTTTGTTTTGGTGCTCTTGGCATGTTATTTATAATGATTCAGGTTTTAAAAACTTAAAACTTGTTGTAATTTTAAAATAATCTTTTTAGAAGATAAAACGTCCCGGGGAGGACTCGGACCTCCGACTCCACGGTGACTGCATTTTTAACTTCTAACAGCCGTGTGCTCTACCTACTGAGCTACCGGGACTTGAAATAGAGAAAAAAAGTTTATATTTAAAGGTTATTATTGGGTTTAATATTAATGTAGAAACAAGTTTGTTTTAATTAACTTCGGCTTGATATAGATTTAACATAAAACTCGGGTTAATAAGTTTAATATCACTAACTAATAAATGGATGCAATAATTAATTGCAGCTTATTCACTTTTAATTATTTTTTAGAAATTGTGTTTTATTTCTTTTTTATTTTTATCTTTAATCCTAAATCCAGAATTGGAAGGGGTTTGTGTTTTTCAAGTCTTTTATAGACATTTGCTTGTTTTGAGCCTCTTATCAATTCAATAACAGAATCTTGAGCGGTTTTTATTTGTTCTGGATGTCCTATAATTCCTACTTCATTTCCTTTTAATTCAAAAAAACATTTGGTTAGTTGGCTTAGTGTTGCAAGAGTTTTTCCTTGTTTTCCTATTATTCTTGATCTTATTCTTGAAAAGTCTTTTCTTTTCGTGTAATCTTTAATGTTTAGAATTTGAAATCCATAATCTTCTGAATTTATTAATAACGTAATTTTTATTGGAAAGCCAAAATCTATTGCATCAAGAACTTTTTCTGCAATATACTCATTTAAGGTTTTACCCTCAACAAATACTTCTTTGCCTCTATTTGTTATTTTGATATCTAGCTCTTTTTCAAGCTTTTTTTTATTTTTTAAAATTCTTGGAAGTTTTTCTATAATTAAAGTTTTCATCTTATTTTAAAATGCTTAATTTAAGATAAGTAAAGATGAATATTAATATAAACATTAAACTGCAAATGACTATTAAATTATAATTTGTTAGAATTGTTTTTATCATCAAGTATGTTATAAGTGTGATTATTGTGCTTGGAATCAGCGATATAATTATCTTTTTTGATATGTGTTTTATTGACATTTTAAAATTCGTTTGAACTTTCTTTTAAATATCCCTTATTTTTTAACCATTGAATTGAGGAAGGATTGTATTTGTATAAAACATCTCCTTTGTTATTATCATATTCCCATGGTTCTACAATTACAATATCTCCTGCACGAAGCCATAGTGATCTTTTTAGTCTACCTGGGACTCTGCAATTTCTTGTAACTTTATCTGTACACAAAACAGACATTCTGTTTCCTCCAAGCCTTTGTTCAATTATCCCTATAACTTCTCGTCCTCTTGGAAGTTTTACTCTTATTGGGCTTTGGCCAAGATTGTTACTTGTCTTTTGACTATTTTCATTTGTTTCATCTTCGTTGTTTTCTTCAAAGTCGTTATCTTCCATGATTATTAAATAAAAAAATTGTTTATAAAAGTATTGAATTCTCTTTTTATCCTAAATTATAAGAGAACCAAGGCAAAAGGCACACCTTCTATTGTTTTAACGTTTTTTTTCTTAATCAGGCCCGCACGAATAGCTAAGTTTATTGATTCTTGCCCAACAATATTAAAAGTAGCATCTTCTGCGCTTAAATCATTGATTATTTCCAAAACCTTTTCATTTGAAAGGTTTTCTCCTTTAAAGAAACTTTCTTTCATGTCTAATTGAAGATTTTCTTCTTCAAATTTCTTTCCAATTAAATCTTCATCACAAATGGCTACTACCTCTCTGTACGATTTGTGAATTTTTACGAACATTTTCAAAACTATAAATAAAAAAAATATTTATCTTTGGTTAAGCTTTTTTTAATTCTTCAGCTTGTTTTACTGAAAGAATTTTAGCCATATTTGTTCCGCATACAGTGCATTTTCCTCTTGCCATGAAAGTTCCTCTTTTTGTCTTTTCAAGTTTGTAGTCTTTCATTGCTCTATTTGTTTTGCACCTCATGCATCTTCCTTCTAGTGCCATATTTCTTTAACCTCCTATAGTTTTATTTGTAATTCTTAATTTTTAAAGATTTGTTTTGTTAATCTTTAAGATTTTTTGGGATATTTTTATTAAATCTTACTTCTTAATGGGTGTTTTGCACCACATGCAAGACATTTTATTAAAGTTATCCTGCCCTGCTTTATTAATTCAGTATCTGGTTTTCCACATTCCTTGCAAACAACAAATTCTTTGGAATATTGCTCTATTTTCTGATTTATTTTTGACGATGGAACTTTAATATTTAAAATTAGCTTGTCTCCTTCTATTTGCCCTGAAGCTGCCAACTCCTTTAATAAGAATTTTAAAAGATGTTCTTGTTTTCTTCTTAAATAAGACACAATTTGGTTGAAGTTAGTTATTATTGTTTTTTTGCCTTCCATTCTTCCTTCTGCTTTTGGAATTTCAAATCTTTCTTCTTGTTTTACTGTTTTTACTTCTTTATACGCTTTGTTTAAAAGTTGTTCATAATCCATAAAATCTGTAATTGGAAAGGGTTTATAAACTTTCTATTATTTTTCTTTTTATGAATGTAAAGAATATTGCATTAGGTGTTGCAATTTTTGTATTGTCTCTTTTTGTGGTCATCTATGGAGTGAATACTTTGTTAGACCGGCCAGAATATAATAATTTTTGTGAAGATAATTATAGACCTAATATCAATAATGATGAAGCAGAATGCATAAATGCAGGAGGTAAGTGGATTGTTTCTTCTTGTATCCCCGAAGATTTAAATTGCAAGGATAGCAGTTATTGTGATACTTATGAAATGTTCCAAAAATGTCAAAATGAATATAATTCTGCAAGGGAAAGTTTTTCCAGAAATGCGTTTTTTATCATCCTCCCTGTTAGTATTCTCTTAATTGCTCTCGGAGCCTTGCTGTTTTCACTTGAATCTGTGGGTGGAGGTTTAATGGCTGGAGGCATTGGAGCAATTATTTATGGAGTTAGCGGATATTGGGAATATAGTGAAGATTGGCTGAGGTTTATTATTTCGTTAGTGGGGTTAGTAATTGTGATATTTATTGCTTATTTCTTTAATCATAAATATGGTGAGGGAAGTAAGAAAAGATAATCCTTTAGTTGTAATCTATTTCATAATACCTTAATGTTTTATATTTTTTTGATGAATCTGAAATAATATATCTTAATATATTGTAGTCAGAACCAAGATTTATTGCTGTTGTTTTTCCTATTTTCACAGACGCTTGGGCATGGGTATGGCCACAAAAATGATATTCTCCCCCATGCTTTTCTAAAACATCTCCCAACATTTTAGAACCGCCATAAGGAGTAAGAAATTCTCCCCGTAATGAATTCCCATATCCGTTTAATGATTGTCTTGGAATCATATGACTTATACTTATTTTTCTTCCTTCTATTTTTGAAATTCTTTGTTCAAATCCTTTCACTAATTTTTCACACACTTCTTTATCTGTTTTTCCATCCCAATCCATGTAAAACCTGTCGCCCCATTTAATTTGTTTATCATTTATTTTAAATGCCCCTCTTAATAAGTCTTCAATTGTAACCCCTTTACCTTTTTTTAAAAAAGAATAATCATAATGGCCATAAGTTCCTATGAAAGTCATGTTTTCAACAACTAAGTTTTCATTTTCTAAGTATGTTAAATTATATTTATCTGCAAGATCCAAAAACAGCTTATTTAACAATTCTTCACTATGTATGCCGATATTTTTACCCCATAGTTCATGATTTCCTAGAACAAAACCAATTGGACAATCAAATCTTTTTCTTAAACCTTCAAATAGAAAAAAGTGATTTGATTCATTTTCACTTAATTCGGCATTGTCCCCACATAATATCACTGCATTAATATTATCTTTTATACTCATAATATCTTTGAGCTTTTTTCTAGAAACAGGATTATTTTGCTGGTAATGTATATCTGTTAATATTAAAGATTTCATTGAAATTTTTTTATTTTTTAAGTGTTATTATAACTATTTATCCAAATCACCCTAAATACCTTAATTTTCCTGGCCGAGGTTCAAAAATGATCCCCTCTTCAAGTAATTTTTTTATTTCTTGATTAATCATATCAGGAGTTGCTTCTTTTATTTCTATAATAATCTCATCTGTTTCTTTGCCTTCATTATGTTCAGCATCTTTTATTAAATTGAGAATTTTGTCTTTTATAGCAAAAATCTTCTCTTTATTTATTTCTATGGGTGCAATATTATTTCTCTTTTTTTCCACTTCTAATTTTCTAACTAACAAATACTTTGGATTTAATGATTTGGAGATTTCAGGGGAAATGTAAATTTCAGTATTAAAGTATCTTAGTGTTCCAATTATTAATATTGTTTCCCCTTGTGAATTTTTTTCAGTTATTTGGGTATCATCTCCAAAAGCCTTAACTTTAATTTGCCCAGAACCATCATCCAATGTTAGAAATGTATATTTTTTTTCTCCTTGGCTTTCGTATTTATCAATTACATTTCCTACCACATTCACTCTTACTATCTTTTTATCTCCTAATTCAAGAAATGAAAATCTTTCCCCGTTTATTATTGGTTTTCCCATTAAAATACCCCCTATTCTTAACTTGTAGGCGGTATTTCTTTTTAGTGTCGGTTCTGTCATTTTTTATTTTGTTCTACTTTATTTTTTGAATGTTTCTTATTGGGCTTCTATTAAGATATCAAAGATTCATTTCATGTTTAATATTAAAATCATATTGGTCAACTATCTTATTATATTCTTGTTTTGCTTCTCCTAACAGAATAAATCTCATGGCTTGGGATTTTGAAGATAATAATTTTTTTAATTTATTTGATGAGGTTACTTTTAAAATTTCAATTATATCTGTCCTACTTACACCAGATACTTCCTGTACATAAGGTTTTAAGTTTAAATTCAATCTCATTTTATGTTTTTTGGACATATCCCCTTCTTGGTTTAAATATGTCCCCCGAAGCACTCAACTTGCTTATTGCATCCGCAATTTCTTCTTTGTCTAATTTTCCTTCTAATTCTTTTTCTATCTCTTCAAGTGGAATTAATTTTCCTAATCTTGTTTCTAATCTCGTTATTGTTTCTCTTACTACAATTATCTTGCTTCTTTGACTTGTTGGAATTCCACTAGTTATCTTATCTATATCCAAAGTTTTTGATTCATAATCATAACCTACTTGCATCAAATAATATTTTACAATTTCTATTGCAAGTTTTGCATCTTCTTTTGTTACTACATTGCTAAGTCTGACTCTTGCAGATGCTTCCGACATTCTTATTAATGCTCCTAATTGCCGTGCTGAAATTGGGATTGGGCGCATTGCGCTTTCTGAACTTGTTGGTGCATTTCTTAACTCTACATAAAATTTTTTCATCTCATTTATTGCTTCATCACTTATCTTTGGGAATATTTTTTGTTTAGCATAAGCAACATATTTTCTGAATAAATCACGAGAAATTACCATTTCTTGGCCTTCTCTTTTGTGTTCCATTAGCATATGATTAGCTATTGCTTCATCTTTATCTTTACTTGGTATGTCTCTTAATGTAAAAATTATATCAAATCGGTTTATTAGTGTTGGGGGGAGATCTATTTGTTGTGCAACTGATTGATAAGGGTCAAACCTTCCAAACTTGGGATTTGCGGCAGCTAATACGCTTGTTTCTGCTCTTAATGTTGCTTGCACATTTGCTTTGCTTATTGTGATTGTTTGTTGTTCCATTGCTTCGTGCATAGCACTTCTATCTTGTGCATCCATTTTTTCCAATTCATCAATACAAATAAGTCCCTTATTTGTAAGAACTATTGCACCTGCTTCTAAACTCCACCCCCTTAGGAATTCATCTCTTACAACTGTAGCGGTTATTCCCGCACCAGAAGCTGATTTTCCTACTACATATCTACCCTTAGGGGATATAGAAGCCATAAATACTAAGGTAACAGATTTTGCTACTCCAGGGTCTCCAATAAGGAGTATGTGTATATCTCCTCTGCTTTTTGAGCCATCTGAGTGGGTTTTTTTTACTCCTCCAAAAAGTTGCAGAACCAGTGATTTTTTCATTTTTTCATAACCCCAAACACTTGGTGCGATGCTTCCTGCTAGTTTATCAAAAATTAAAGGATCTTCTGCTAATTCAAATATTTGTCTTTCATCTTCTTCTGTTGTTTGAAGGCTTTCAAAGGTTTCTTCTAAGGGGATTATGTTGTTTACTTCTACTGCTAATTCAAATCTTGTTGAGACTCCTCCTGTCTGAAACGGAACAGGAACTTCTTTTAAAATTCCTATAACATTGACCCTGCTTCCTGGAGTTGTTTTTGATTCCATTACAGGTTCCACAAGATCTTCTTTAAGAAAAACATTAAGTCTTTTAGGCTGTTCTCCACCAATTAAAGTTTCTGGGGATTCTTCTATTACTAATCTTTGTGTATCCACCATTTCCTTGCTTATCAATTTAAACCCCCCTCTTCTTCCGCAAGAGCATCTTGTTGGTTCTCTAAACTTTTTTTCCATTTGTAAAACAGACATTATTGTCCCGCATGAAGGGCATTCAAATTTAGCATTAACAACTTGTGGGCGAACATCTGATGCTTGTTTCACAATTCCTTCAACCATAATTAGTTCATTTAAATTTCTTGACCTTATGTTTCTGATTTTGATTAATTGCACCTCTGGGAGATTTTTTAGTCTTATTCTTGCCCTGCTTATTAGGCCAGATTCTTCAATTGCCAATTCCATTAATTGTAAAATTTCTTCGGGATTTTTTATGATTTCATCTGATAATTTATTTGAGAATTCAGAGAGAGCCATAAAGTCCAACATTATTACCCCTTGGCCTTGTCTAATAGAATTTCCAATTTCCTTTTTACTAAATTCAAAAAAATTCTTTGCTTCAATAATTAGTTCTTCTGATTTGCTCTTTTCCATCTTCGTCTCTTTTTGCTTTTATTTATAATTATGGAAATATCCAATCGCTTTTTATAGTTTATTGTAAATTTTATAGTAGTTTTGCAAAAGAATAGTTATCTTGAGATAGTAAAAGAAGCCTATGTTTTCTATAAAATTTGCTAATTTATCTCAATAGTGTTTAGTGATTATTTGTATTTATTTAAAAATTATTTTTCAGTGAATTATCTCTTTTAGTCGATTAACCCACAACTCTTTGCTAATTATGTTTATTAGATTATTAATAATGCTAAGATTATATTAGATTTATCTGTTTATGCCCCTACATAGATTGTTTTTGGTGATGCTAAAATGCAATTGCAATTTTGAGATTAATTAAATTCCATTTTTATTTTACTTTATAAATTCAGAACTATTGATAGTTTTTTAAAGCGGTTTTTACATTTTTTTGCAATTGAGACATGGAATCTTCGAGTTGTTGTTTGTTTTTTGTTCCAGTACATACGAGTTTGCCATTGCTGAATAATAAGAATGTTGCATTTGGTTCTGCAAGCTTATATACTAATCCTGGGAATTGTTCGGGTTCATATTCCGTATTTTTTAATTCTAATGCTAAGAAATTAAGATTAAGTTTAAGGTTAATTGTCCCGGAAGCAACAATATTTTGTACTGTAATTTTGGGTTTTGTGGTTATTTTTACATTAATTTTTCTTAGTTGTTTAATAACCTCTTGAATAACCTGTTGAACTTGCCCTATAGATTTTGTTCCAGTGCAAACAAGATTTCCTGAAGAGAAAACAAGAACGGCTGACTTTGGCTCTTTAACTCTTAACACCAAACCAGGAAAAGTTTCTGGATTATATTCTGTATTTGGCTGAGTACGAGCAAGTTTTGTTAATGGAACCGGCTTTCCTAAAGAAGCTGTTGCAACAATATTTTGGACTTTGTAATTGCTTGAAGATTTGCTTGTTTGCTCTTCGTCTGCTTGTTTTGTCATTTTATTGTTATTTTTTAATAATAAATATAAGAAATTACTATTTTTAAGGCTTTATAAAGGCTTTGTCTTACACTTATCGCTTATCTTTGTTATTTTATAGACTTTAAGATATACCTTGCAGAATATATTTATAAATTTATCATTCGAAATTTGATTTAATTTATAAAGTCATTAGGTTTGATTGGGAAATGAACAGAAATAAAAAGATTAATGACAAACAGAGTAAACATCTTCAATGTAAATTAAGAGTTGTTGGGCAACGTCACGGAATTGTTGAAGAATCTACTCCTTATTATCTTTCTTTATTTGAAGGTAAGAAGAGACTTGTAGGTCCTCAATATGCAGTTAATATCACCGATTTGGGTAGTTTAGTGGCAAATACTCTCCTTGAAAATAAAGACAGGGGAGATGTAAGATTGCAATTAAAAGGTTCTTTTTATGAATCAGGCGAACAAATGATAAGAGATATTGTTAAATTACATAACTCAAGAGTTTAATTTAGTTCATTCTAATTTTTTGCAAAATATTTTTAAAAGTCTTAGCCATACTGATAATTTCTTTTTTGCAATTCATAGTCTTTTTTGACTTCTTCTATTGTGGCTATGTTTTTAATGCTTTTGTCTGGCCGCAAAGCTGTAAATCTTGGGAATCTTAATGCAAAGCCAGATTGATAATTCGGAGAATGCTGAATTTCTTGATAAGTAACACTTAAAACTATTTTAGGTTTTATTTCAACTTGTCTTCCCTGCTCTTTAATAATTAATGGCTTAATCATCTCAGTTAATACATGAAAAGAAACTCCGCCAACTTCTTCTGCCGACTTTTCCTTTAAGCCAGTTGAAACTTTTCCTATTTCCAAATACTCATTTTGTTTATTCCCCTTACATGCTAAAATAAAAGAGGAAAGCCAGCCGACCCTTTTTCCTTTTCCGTATTCTGCTCCTATAATCGTCAAATCAAGGTCTCTTTGTTCTGGCTTAATTTTTAACATATGTCCAACTCTTTTTCCTGGCTGATAAATAGCATGAAGATTTTTCATCATTATTCCTTCTTGGTTATCATGAAGAGCTTTTTTATTAAATTCCTCTGCTTTTTCTTTACTAGATGTGATTATTTGTTTTGAAGTCGTAATTTTATATGGGTGTTTTTTTACTATACTTTTAATGAGCTTTGATCTTTTTTCAAAAGGTTCATTTAATAAAGACTTTCCATTATAATAAATAATATCAAAAACGTTTATTTCAATTGGCAGATTTTTTTGCATTTTTTCAATATCATATTTTCTTTTTATTCTTTGAGAAATGTTTTGAAAAGGAGTATAGTGTTTTGTTTTTGAATCAAAGCCAACTGCTTCTGTATCAAGAATAAACGAGCTGCCTTTAACATATTTTTCTATATAAAAAACAACTTCTGGAAACTGCTTTGTTACATTTTCCAATCTCCGAGTAAATAGTGCTATTTTATTATCTTTTTTATGAATTAACATTCTAAATCCATCATACTTGTATTCTATTGCACAGGGCTTTCCAATCGCCTTAAATCCTTCTTCAATATTTTTTACTTTTTGTGCTAACATGACTTTTAATGGCTTGCCGACTTGTATTGAAACTTCCTCTAAAGATTTTATTTTTCCTTTTTTTGCTATTTCAAATATTAAGGCAAGGTCATTTGCTTTGTCAATTGCATCTTCTATTTTTTTTGATGATTCTTTGCTATTATCATAAAATGCTTTGTTTAAGCTGTCTCTAATTGTTGAATCCTGTATCCCTATAATTAAATCTCCTATTAATGTTCTTACTAAATACTTAGCTTCTATACTTGATGCAGATGCAAGAAGTTCTGTTATTAAAGAAATTTTTTTCTCAACTGTTCCTTTACCTTCTAATCCTGGAAGTTTTCTTAAATTGTTTAGAACTTTTTCTGTTGTCAAACAACTTAATGAATTAAGTGTTTTTTGTTTTTTTTCTTTAATAATTTGTTCTGCTACTTTTCCGAGGTCTCCAAGTTTTTTCCATTCATGAATCACGCTTTTAGAATCAAGACCAGTAACTTTGCTTAATGCTTTTATTGCAATTTGCTCACTAATTCCTATTTTTCTTTCATCATACTCTGCATAAATTCTTCCTACAAGAAGATAAAGAACATCTTTATCACTATTATCAAGATGTCTTAGGAAATTAGAAAGAATATCAATTTTTTCAAGTCTTTTTGTTGTTCTTGAAAGAGATTCATACACTTCAACTAGTTTTTTATACTGCATTTATAAAACAAGATGATTGAGTTTATAAAATATTATAATTGTGTACACAAGTTTATTTAAATAATCTTATTTCTATTCACGCATGGTTATTAAAACTGAAGAATATGATTGCGGTTTAGAAAGAACAGATGGTTATATGCCTCAACTTACAGATAGCAAATATAACTTTAGAAATATAAAAACAGTTGGGCAATTTAAAAAAGCTTTGGAACAAATTCTAAAAGATATGAAAGATTTTAATGATGATGCTAAAATTGGAGAAATCCATGGAGATAAATCAACTTTAAGCATAGTCTATGGTGAAGAAACAGGCATTTTTCTTGATGATTAATTCTTAAAAATTTTTCATAAATCTTATTTAGATAATAATAAAAATAAAAATATTCTTATTTTCCCTTACCCTTTCCGGCTCCAACACTGGGTCTTACTTTGTGAGCGGATGCACCATGTCTCAATCCCCTGCTTTTCTTTCCTGCTGAAGTTAATCCCCTGAAAACCCTTGATTTATTGCTTGGATTTGTTATCCATTTTGTATCCTTAGATTTAGTAATCTCGGGTCTTTTAGGGTCAATTAATATTACTTCAAAGAAATAATTCATTCCATCTTTTCCAATTAAATAAGAATTAAGAACTTCTAAATTGGTGAATTTTTTATTTGCTCTTTGTTCAGCAATCCATTTGTAATTCATCTTTAAAGTTTTTCTATTAGTTTGATTTGCACTTTTTCTTGCTTTATTGATTCTCTTCCTTTTTCTTCCTCCTCGATGAATTCTTACTCTTGCAACTACAAATCCTTTTTTAGATTTATAACCAAGATTTCTTGCTCTGTCTAATCTTAATGGTTTTTCAACTTTAGTAACTGCATTGCTTTTTCTCCATTCAATCATTCTTTGCCTTAAAACTTGTATGTCTGGAGATCTCCATGCCTGCTTTATATAGTGATACATTCCTTTAGTCATTGTTTTATTATTTTTGATATTTGCATAAATTTTATTTGGCTCTTAATTTATTTAGAAAAATGTGCTTTTTAAAGCTTAAGGTTGGTTGGGCTTAGCTAAAAAAATTTTTGGATTAAATTTAATCCGCTCTTTTTTGTATTTTTATAAATTGTTTGGTAATCGCTTGAAATTTAAATCTTTTATAATTCCGTTTATAGAGTTTGCCTCTATTTTGCTGGCATTTTTGCCTGCTGTAAATTTGACACGACCTTCATTATCTGCATACAACAAACCTAAATAATTCCCATTATGATCTGGATCAGTATCTGTATGAAGGTAATACAAACAAAAAGAACCCTTTATCTTTTTTATTCCGTATTCTCTTTCTTCCAAGAATTTTATTATTTCCGGTTTTTTTGTTATTCTGTCTATAATTCCCGTTTTTATTAAATCTATTAAAAACATAAGAATTCTCAATACTAACTTATTTATTAGTATTTATGTTATTATTTGCAACAACCTTAAAGGGGTTTATTGAAATTCATCGGAATGCACAACTTTTATAAACAAAATATATCTGTCTTTTTAGTAGGAGCCTGTAGCTCATGAGGGACACCAAAGGTTTCCCTTACAATAACCCTTCCTAAAAGGAAAAAATTAAATGGACACCAAAGGTTTCCCTTACGATAACTCCTCTTTCATAGAAGTAAGTTCGCTACAGGTAAAAGAGCCTGTAGCTCAGCCAGGTTAGAGCACCGCTCTGATAAGGCGGGGGTCCACAGTTCAAATCTGTGCAGGCTCATTCTACTATAATAAATTATTTCATTTTTTAATAAATTTTAATGGGAATCTTTTTAAATAATCTTTTTATATTGCTTTTATGGCAATACATATTATCGATTTTGATGAGGTGATATTTCCTTTTAATGAAAATGCATTTTTGTTTATAAGTCAGAGACTTGGAAGAGAAAACACACTTAAAGATTATCCTCAGCATAAAATATTTGATTATCATGTTTTTACAAATTTTTTTAATATTAGCGACGAGCAAGTGTTTTCTTTGTTTACTGAATTTATGTATTCTCCTAAACATTTGAATGCCCCCCCAATTCCCGGTTCTATAAATGGGTTAAGGGAACTAATAAGTCGAGGAGAACAACCAATAATTGGAACTGCAAGATTTGATTTAGAAAAACAAAGTATAATAGATTATTTTAAAAAGCATGCACCAGATTTATCTGATAAAATTCAAGTATATACTTTGGGACAAGGTGCAAGTAAAGTTGAATTTGCAACAAAAATGGGTGCTAAAAGTTTAGTTGATGATCATCCAAAAAATCTTAATCTGAATGGTTACGCTTATGTTATTGATGGTTACATATTTACTACCAAGTGGAATAAGCACTTAAAAGATTATGAGTTACCTAAAGGAGTAAAAAGAATCAATAATTGGAAGGATTTGTTAAATAAAATCTAGGATAAGCCAATTTTAATATGTCAAGTGTTTTTGATTATTATAAACTCAATTAAATTTAGTCCTGTGCATCTAACTCAAGAACCAATTTTCCTTTGCTAAGTTTTTGGGATTTTATTGGTAGGTTTAACGGAATTAATTTAAAGTATGCGGTGTCTTTTCCCAATGCCTTTATTTCGATGCTATTCTCTAATTGAATTATTGAAATGTCTTTTTCAGATTTAACTCCAGGAAGATCAATTTCATAAATCACTTTATTGTTTAATCTTCTAATATTAGTAGAGGGCTCTTTTTTCGGAAGTTTTGAAAGTTTTTTTGCATTTTCTTCTGAGAAACTTGCATAATTATTGGCAATGCCTTTTGCAGTTTTTTTTATTTTTTCTTCTTTTTCTTTAAATCCCGGCAAATTTCCAAATGACTTTACTATAATTTTTGGAGGTTTTCCATCGTTTGAAGATGATGTTATATTAATTCTAATGCCCCCAGATTTTATAAAAGGATTTTCTTGTAGTCTCCTGCTATCTATTCTGTTAATTTTGTTCCCAAAATCTTTTTCTGGTTTGTTTTGCTTTCCAAGCTCTTTATCTAATTCTTTAAATTGATTATCTAATGATTTAACTAATGACTTGAATATAGTATTAAATCCTAAAGGGAGTCTAATCTCCATATCATCAAAAAAATCATTTTTTCCCAACATTCCCCAGTCTTCCGTTTCTCTTTGTTTATTCGAGGAATCCACTGGTCTTCCACAGTTAGGGCAAAAGCTATAATTCTTACTTACTTTCTCCCCACAATTATTGCATTTTTTTTTGTTAAACATATTAAATTAATAATAAAAATAACATTTAAATTTTAATTATTTGTTATACTTTAGGTTTGTTATTTGGTTTATATAATTTTCTAAAGGTTGGTACAAAAATAAAAGTAAAATGTCATATTTATACTTATGCGCCGGGCGGGAATCGAACCCGCACCACAAGCTTGGGAAGCTCGAATTCTACCACTAAACTACCAGCGCGCTAGTAGTTTGAATTAAGTGTTGTTTTAATTTCTTGTGTTTTGCGTTTTAATACCCTTGCACATTAGTATAGTAATTCTTTTAATATCCTGTATTTTAAGTTTATTATGGCTAAGAAAGTTCTTAAAAAAGAAAGGCATGTAAGATGGAATTGGGAAACATCCCTGGAGGATTTGGATAAAGTAATGTATCATTTTATTGTTGTAGATGATAGGAATAGGAGAGGAAAAATGAATATGATTCTTAGTGCTTTTGCAGGTTATTTTGGTACTTTAGAATTAGTTAGGCATTGTGAAGGACAAGTTAAAGATTCTGGATTGAGATACCTCTTTGAGAGTTATGATATAAATATTAAGCCAAGTGTTATAAAATGGAGCAAGATTGGTTTGCCTGTTGTAAAAGACAAAGAGTTGTGGGAAAGGCAATCAAGTGAAGGAATAGAGAATTATGTTTCAACACTTTATGGTTAATTTTGTATTTTTTATTTAATGTTTAAAGAATAACTTTTTATACTTATTTTCTTAATTTAGACTATGGCAATCAAAACGAAAAATAAATTTTATATAACCACGGCGATAGATTATGTGAATTCACGTCCGCACGCAGGGCATGCATTTGAAAAAACAATAGCTGATGCTATAGCCAGATATAAAAAAGCACAAGGTTATGACGTTTTCTTTTTGACAGGGGTTGATGAAAACGCACAGAAAAATGTTGAAGCAGCACAAAAGACAGGAATTCCTGTTAAAGAATTTGTGGATAGGAATACAGCTTTTTTTGTAGAGCTTTGTAAGAAGTTAAATCTTTCAAATTCAGATTTTATAAGAACAAGTGCAAAAGAGCATTCAATTGTTGTTAAAAAAATATTAAAAAAAATCATTGACAAAAGAGATATTTATAAGGGTGTTTATAAGGGACTTTATTGTGTAGGCTGTGAAGCATATTATACTGAAAAGGATTTAATTAATGGAAAGTGTCCAGAGCATAATACTAAGCCAGAATTAAGAGAAGAAGAAGCGTATTTTTTCAAACTTTCTAAATATAAAAGACAATTGTTAAAGCTTATTCCAGAATATGTCATTCCCACGTCAAAAAGTAATGAAATGATTGTAAGAATAAAAGAAGAATTGAACGATATTTGTATAAGTCGTGAGGGGGCTAAGTGGGGTATTGATTTTCCAAAGGATAAAAATTATAAAATTTGGGTTTGGATTGATGCTTTGATAAATTATATCTCGGGGCTGAAAGATAAAGAAAAAAAGTATTGGCCAGCAGATCTTCATGTTATTGGTAAAGGGATAAATTGGTTTCATTCTGTTATTTGGCCATCAATTCTTTTGTCTGCAGGTTATAAAATACCAAAAAAACTTCTTGTTCATGGGTATCTTAATCTTGGAGGCAAGAAATTGTCAAAATCACTTGGGAATGTTATTGACCCTTTAGAATTATTAAACAAATATCCTTCAGATGTTGTAAGATACTCTTTGTTAAAATGTAATCTGTTTGATGATACTGATTATAGTGAAGAAATTTTAATTCTTAGAAATAACAATGAGCTTGCAGATAAATTGGGAAACCTTGTGAGCAGAGTTAGCGTTTTAATTGAAAAGAACGGGGTTGAGAGGGTTAATAATAAATTAATAGGTAAATTGAACTCTAAAGTTATTGAGAAATATCTTGAAAATTATCAATTAGATAAGGCTCTAAGTGAGATATTTACCTTTGTTGACGTATGTAACGCATATGTCCAAAACAAAAAAATATGGGAAACTGGAGACAAAAAGGCTTTGTTCGAGTTGAAAGAAAGCATTTTAAAAATTGCTGAATTGCTTTGGCCATTTATTCCAGAATCATCAGAAAAGATAACAAAAATTTTTTCAGCCAAAAACATAAAGAAAGCACCAGTTTTATTTAAGAAGATAGTGCATAAAGAAGATAAAAAATTTGAGCATTCTGGGGGAAAAACAAAAGGAAAAAAAGGAGATGATAAAATTAATAAACAAAAAAATATTGAAGGTATTATGTCAACTAATGCAATAGATTTTAGCGAATGGCAGAAATTAGATCTTAGAGTAGCTGAAATAAAAAAGATTGAAGATATTGAAGGAGCAGATAAACTTTACAAACTGACATTAGACGTAGGCGAGTTGGGGGAGAGGGTTATATGTGCAGGAATAAAGGAACATTATAAAAAAGATAAGCTAAAAGGGAAAAAAATAATTTATCTTCAAAATCTTAAGCCAAGATTAATGAAAGGAATTGAAAGTCAAGGCATGCTATTAGCTGCGGTAAATGAAGATCATACTAAAGTTGTTTTGTTAACTCCCGAATCAGATATAGAGAATGGTGCGAGAGTGAGTTAAGAATCTGAGGTTCTTCTTTTGAAATATATTCTAGGGAATATAAATTGTTTTTAAGTGTTAGTAATTGTTTGGTTTATGAATAATGGAGTGAATTCAAACAAAAAAAGAGATTTTAGAAAAGAGTATGAATCGGACTTAAAAAAAGCAGAAGAGGATTTACAAAAAGCAAAGAGTGCAGTTCATTCAGCCGGATATTATCTCCAATATGTTCATAAAAATTATTTTGTTCATGTTTTAACTAATGCTTTAAAAATAGTTGAAGATTATGTCAACGAAGGTTTGCTTAAACCCTCTGCTGGATTCAGTGATGGTTTAATAATTGCTACTTTTGATGAGGGCAAAGATGGTTTTCAGTATCTAGATATTCAATGGGATAACAGTATGGATCTGGATTCTTCCGTTGAACCTGGATTCCTAACTTCTGATTTTGCTTATTATACTATTAGTACTTTACGGTGTAATTTTCCTAGGGAATCTATCAGCGCTTTAGTTGAAGTAGGATCTGTTTATATAGCATTTGAAAATGATTGGAGTAAAGCACTTACTCTTTTCCCAAAGACATTTGAAAAATCTTTAGCTGAAAAAATTGCATTAAATTTAGCTGAAAGAGAAGTTGTAAAATTAGAATCTAGATTATTAGGATAAGCCAAATAATTTTTAAATTTCTTATTTTCTTCTTAAACCCAATTTTTTTAATAAAGCGGTTATGGGATTTTCTTTATCTACATCTGAGTTGTATGGGATGTTAATCATTCTTGATGCTATTTCTTTATATGCCCTTGAGGCTTTTGATTTTGGATGAGTATGTACTACAGCATCTTTTTTATTTATTGATTCTTTAACTGATTTGTCTTCAGGAATCATACCCAAGATTGGGACTTCTAACATTTCTTTAACATTTTCAGGCGTCATTTCTATTTTGTCTCTTTGAACTCTTGTTACTATTACCCCTATAACTGGTTTTTTTAATTGCTCTGCAATCTTGATTGTTTTTAATGCATCTGTTATTGCGGGAATTTCGGGGTTAGTTACAATAATAACTTCATCTGCCAACTCTAATGCAGACATTGCTTCTTGTCCAAGACCTGCTGCACTATCTAATATGATGGTATTTGAGAGTTTTTTAAAATCTTTTTTAAATTCTTTTAATCTTTCTGGCTTGATTTTTTTAGATTCTCTTATAGATAAAGAAGCAGGAATAAGTCTTAATCCGGACTCATGTTCATATACTGCTTCAAAAGGCTCAGCCTTCCCCTGTAAAATATGATTTAAGTTTATTGGAACTTCTGGAGAACCAAAATGTAATCCTACATTTGGAGTTGAAATATTTGTGTCAATAAGAAGAACATCTTCGTTAAAATAATTTAGGGCTGCACTTAAGTTAACTGCTGTTGTTGTCTTTCCTACCCCCCCTTTTCCTGATGTTATCACAATTATCTTTGCCATGTTGATAATTTTTATTTAAAGAAGTTTTTAATCCTTTTGTTTTCTGTTTAGTGGTTTAATTAGATTTGGTAAATTTTATAATTATTGATTATCATAAACATTTCTTTATTAGTTATGTCAAGAAACTTGACAGAGCATCCAAACCTCAAGAATCTTCAAAGGTTAGATTACATTCTGGATAAACGAGTCACGGTTTTTAAATCGTTAAGACTCAAGAACTCTTTGATATTAAACCTTATTAAAAACATTTATTTTTATTTGTTAACTTAACAAAATATACCTAAACTGGATTATTACTTAACTTAAGACTATTAAGAAGAAAGAAATTTCTTTGCAAAATTAACATAATTTTCAAGATTATTGGCATATTCTTTTAACTTTTCAAGATTAACATCTATGTCCTTTCCTTGATACATTATCTTGAGTGTTACGTTTTTTCTAAACTCTCCTATTCTTTCTTTTCTTAAATCCTCTAATTTTCTAAACATTTCATACATTTCTATCACTTTCATAACTTCTGCGTTATTCTTAAATATCTTCTTAATAGCATCTACTTTGCTCATAGGATTTGAAGGTATGGAAGAAATCTTTTTCTTTTTCTTAGCATGTTTTAGTATATCTTCGATACTTACTTCTATTAGTCTTCTCCATCGTAAAAGAAGGTTGTTAATAACATCACAGGTTTTGGTGTATTTTAGACTAACATAAAGTAAGTGGTCTGCACTGATTTTTTCTTTTATAATATCTTCCATTTTTGAGGCTCTAAAATTTAAGGTTTTTAGAAGTATATATTAATAGATGCCCCTTCTTTTTATACTTTTCTTAATAATGGTAATTTTCAACTATCTTTGATTTGGTTTTCTTTAATAGGGTTTTAATAGTAATTATAAAACTTTTTAATCTTTCTATTGTAATTGTTTCTGCTCTTAAATTCTCGCTTAAAATAACTACTTTTCCTTCTTTTATAAATTCAAATGGGCTTTTTTTGTGTTTTTCATTTAGTTCAATGATGTCTACTATTGTTGTTATTTCATCTTGTCCAATGTTATAAGAAGGAGCACATCTTTTTTTAAATATGTTCAAGTTAGTAGCAGCATCTTTAGTTAATGGTATTCTATTATAAATATACTCGTATTGTAATATTGCATTTATGCAACTTAGCATAGCTAAGTTAATCTCAGTTAGGATTTTTATTAGTAATCTCTTATCTTTTATTAGGGGGAAGGTTACATTAGCCATGTGATCAACGGTTTGTATTTTTTTGTCAGCTTCATACAAATATTCAAGGAATTTTTCCATAAGAAACAGAGGTTAGTTAAATTAATAAGATTTTGTGTTTAGGGATAGTATATTTAGATTGTTTCATATCTGTTTAATTTAAAAATTTAATAACATTTAAATAAGATTATTCATTGTTTTTATTAATGGAAAGAGGCGCAAGGTTTTTATTTATAATTTTTTCAATTTCTTTAATATTAATATTATCTTTTTCATTTGTTTCTGCTTCTTTGTTAGGAGATTTTTTCTCTGATTTAAAAGTAAAAATTACAGGAATGGCAGGAGGAAGCGACGACACAAGAACATGGATAATTAAT
>CAZOFF010000002.1:29534-30134 GCA_964579165.1 Candidatus Woesearchaeota archaeon | reverse complement strand
AACACACTCCACACTAAAGTGTGGAGTTATCTGTCAAGTGTTCTTGACATATTAAATTAAACTAATAATTAAATGACTACAAAGATAAAAGTAAACATTCATAATTGGATAATAAATAGTTTAACTTATAATATCTAATATTGGTGTATATCATAGATGTCAAAAATCAATCTAAAAAATATCACGAGTAAAAACGAGTGCAAAGTACTAAGTTAGAAACAAGATTTAACAGAATGTAAACTTTTAAAAGCTTAATACTTTATAAAATAATATAAGCTATAAGCCCCGATCGCATAAGGGTATTGCAGCGGATTGCTAGGTTGGTTACAAAAGTGTAACAGTTGATATAATTTACGCAATAGATAATTTTTTAAGCATTAAACTATTAGGATAAATATGGAAACAGGGATAGAAGATTTGAAAAAAGATATAAAAAAATTAATGATAGATGTATCCTTAATTAAAAACGCTTTTCTAAACGAAGGAGAATTAACTAATTGGGCAAAAGAAGAATTAAAAAGAGCAAGAGAAGAGAATGAAATTGGATATACCTCTCTTGATGGATTATGACTTTCGAGATAAAATTCTCAAAACAAGCAA
>CAZOFF010000002.1:23213-29524 GCA_964579165.1 Candidatus Woesearchaeota archaeon | reverse complement strand
TAAGGGTATTGCAGCGGATTGCTACGCGAAGGAAACCAAGGTTTCCTACCGCACTACCTTCCTCTTAATAATTGGAAGTGATAATGGAAAAAAACGCAAATATCCGCGCCGTTCGCGGCATCCAGGTTCGAGTCCTGGTCGGGGCGTGGTTATTTTAGATAGATAAAATTTAAAAAGGAAAAAGAAAAATAAACTTTATGAAAAATCCTATTGACCAACTGTTATATCTTGGAGCATTCGGTTTTTTATCCTTATTAGGTACATTTTATTTTTGTGAAAGAACAGCTAAAGTATATGAACAGAGATTACAAGGAATATATGAAATCTCCGAGTTTGGAAGATTTTTGAGAGTGCTCCCAGATGAAAATTTAACCGTATTATTTGAAGGATCAAGAGAGCATGATGAAATAAGAAAGGGAACTTTTTTTATTGATGGCGGGGAGGGAGAAAGAGATGGGAAAGTGGATACAATTATTTTTCAAAAGTATAAATTTCCCCTGATAATAACGAAAGATAGAAGGCCTGTTAAAACTGTGGAAATGGAATATCATAGATCAGAAGATTTTAATCAAAATCCAGATAAATTTTTGGAAGCAGACAAAAAATTAGCCGAAGCAAAAGAACATTTTAAAAAAAAGGCTGAATATTTTCCAAAAAATTTTTGAAGGTATTAATTTAGATTCCCATATTCCCCATGTTTCTTTAACCATCTTGATACCTTGGTTCCGTCTGCAAGGAAAGTTGTTTCATCCCAGGTCTTGCCGAAATCCTTACTAATGGAATAAGCTGCCTTTCTGCACATGGTGAAATAATCTTTGCTGGGCATCCTATTTTTCTTATCAATATCAAAGAAAAAGTCTACTGAAATTAAAGCCTTACCAATTTTCTTTTTTGTCTTGTAATCATAAACATTAATCTCTTCAATATTATATTCGTCTTCACGAATGCTTAATTTTTTAAGTTCTTCTTCGTTTATCTTAAACGAGACACCATTAAACCATGAGTTCTTAGATTTTATAATATTAAGAACATCTTTTTTGTCTTTTGTATCAAAAAGATCAAAGACTCTTTTATATCCTTTAACAATAACTGGCTTGAATTTCTTGTCTTTTATTGTTTTATTTAAAGACTCATGATCTAATAGACTACCATAACCTACAAAATTATAATCCATTTTATTATTTAGTTTAGGTTGTTTAAAATCCTTACCATTAAAAAATAGTTTTCAAAACACTTATAAATATAGAAAATAGATATTAAAATATATAATAAACAAAGGGGTAAATTGAATAAATTAAGATAAAAAAACAAAATGACAATCACTGGATTGGCTACTGGGTCTTCTGAACTTATTTTAAAAATACTTATAGGAAGCTGGTTAGTAGCTTTAGGTATTTTTTTGTTGTTTATTATATTAGCAGTATATATTTATTTTGCATATTGTTGGAAGACTATTGCGAAGAAATTAAGATACAAAAAATCATGGATTGCATGGATTCCAATTGCTAATATTGCAATGATACTACATTTGGGGGGCTTTGCATGGCAATGGGTATTCTTGATATTACTTCCAATAATTGGATGGATTCCTTTAGCCGTCTTGGTAATTATTGCTGAATGGAGAATATTCGAAAAAAGAAAATATCCTGGATGGTTTGCATTATCAACTATTATCCCTCAAATGGGAACAATTTTGTATCTTATAATTATAGGGTTTGTCGCCTTTGCTGATAGAAAAAAGAAACTTTTAGGTTAAGTTTGAGTTAAGTTTAGAATTAATCTTCTTCATCTTTTTCAGTTTTATTTATCTTACTTGTTTTTTCATATCTTAAATGCAATTTATCAAGAACTTCAATTACTTGTTGTCTGCTTTGAGCATTTCCTAATCCTTTCCAATCAAGAAGAACAAAATCTAATTCTTCTTTTGTTTTTCCTATTGCTTCTTTAATTATTTCTTCACTTATAGGAAAGGCATATTGGGCAATAACATGACTTATAGCAATATTACTCTTTAATTGTATTTTATTAAAACCCGGACAGTAATGTGGGCCCCCAAGAGCAATTACATTTTCATTATAAGGATTAACTTTAAAATTTTCAATCATGTTTGCAATTGTTTTTGCTAATACAAAACCTGCTCTTTTGTCTTTCCATTCAATTTCGCTTGAACCAATTTCTATAAACATGCAGGGTTTGTCAATTAATGGACCATGATGAGTTGCTTCTAATGTAACTTGATAATTTCTTGTTAAACCATGCTCTTCTGCATTTTTATTTAAGGTTTCAAAAGTTTGTTTTAAGAATTGAGAAGAAGTGGGGCAAACTTTCCCCTTTTCACCACCATAATCATTTCCTCTCCAGTTTCCAGGTGCGTGAACAGAAAGGGATTTTTCTCCTTTTGTTGACTGATGTTTTGAGGCAAAAATAATAAAATCATAATCTTTAAGTTTAGGTTTATCATAACTAGTGTCATAAACTATATTTCCTTCAACTAGATAAACATCATATTGCCCAAATTGGCTTAATTGAGAGACTATATTCATTCCAGCTAAATCTTGTTTTGATGCAATTATAAGGTATTTTTTAAACATAAAACAGAAAAACAAGATGATGTTTAAATAAATTATGATTTTATGGTTGCATGATTAAATATAATTAAACACAAACAAACAGAAGTCATTATACAAAAAAATATAAAGTTTGAATAACATGTGAATAGATGGAAATATTAGAAAAAAAGAATTATACTCATCCTGAAGAAGCTTATAAGGTATTAAACGACTGGCTTGGTGTTCAACAAAATTTTGAGGCAAGATTTCATAATAAGGAAATAACTTATATTACTATTACTTTAGAAGATGACAGACCGATTTTGGCATCATTTACTCATAAATCAAAAAACCTTAGCGGTAGTAAAGGTTATGAATATATGCAATTTAAGGATTGGGAACTATTGGATAAACCAAGATCTGAGGGAGGAAAGCCCAAATCAACACTATTCACAAGAATTAGATATATTGGAAGAAAACTACATGAAAAATTAAAAGATATTTATTAAATAAATAGATTATTATTTTATAATCCGATAACCAGATCAAAAAACGGTAAACCCAAATTTAGAATATGATTTTTCTGGACAACAATTCTTTTAAACCTAAAATGGCTCAAAATTTTATGAGGGCGGATTTAGCAAAAATATTACAAGAGAAGTTTATTAATCAACCAGTAGAGTTTTATGACCCCTTAACATTTGGAGATTTACAAATAGGAGATAATTATATAGCTCTTCCTACCCCCGGGGATAATTCAGGACATGGTGGTTTTAAAATTGGTTTTTATGTTTTCGAAAAGATTATAGCGGTAAGAAAAGCAACAGCACAGGGGGGCGGGGGAGTAGAGTATAATAGTATGAGATTGCATGATGGAAATTTAAGTGAAATTTTAGACAATATGCCAGTTATAAAGTTAATCTAAGATTTTTAAGATATTTATTTAATTAATCACTTTGCCAAATTCTTATTCTTGTATCTTTTATCTTCAGTTATATCCTTTCCAATTAATGGAACTAAGTTTGCTTTCTCAACAGAATCTGTTTCAACTTCGGCTACAATTAAATCTCTATCAAGATAAACATCAAATTCAAAAATAAAATCAGAAAAACGTTTTTTAAGCCTGATTTTTTTAATTCTTTTTTCAAGTGTCAATGGCCAATATTTATTAAATAAGTTTAAAGAGATAAATGTTTCAGCCTCTTCTCTTTCTATGTCTCCTTTACCTTTTAATGCAAAATAAAATAAACTATCTGTTGCTCTAAGTCTTGCTTCTAATGGTTCAAAATCTATTTTGTCTTTTAATAAACTGCCCAATTCTCTTGGAACTTGATTTAATGGCATATAGCCTTGCCTCACCATCTTGCCTTTTTTAAAGCTATGCTCTTTAAGCTCTTCAATACTGCTGTATAAATCATAAAACTTAACTGCAATAAAATCTCTGTTATTTTCTCTAATTAAAAATTTCCTTTCTATTTCTTTGGACATATTGAGAAAATAAAAATTGTGTTTATTAAGATTTATGTTCTCAGGTAAAAGTAGAAAATATAAAAACCATTTAAGCTTTTTTATTTTATGATAGAAAAGATATTTGGACAAATACCTAAAAAAGAGCTTATAACTGATAAATGGTATTTGGGAAGAGGCAGGAATAGCAATATAGGTTATTGGGATGGAGAATTATTTATTGTTTTAGCTAGAACTTTTGACATGTGGAAGATTAAAAAAGAAGGTTATTATGAACTTGGTGAAGATGGAACAGGGTGTTTTCAACCATTTGTGTTAATAGATGAAGGAGAAACAATAAATCCATTTTCAACTCATCCAATATTAGCTAATTATAATGGAGAAAGATTAAAATTAAAAATAGGTTACCCTGAATTAAATGCTTGTAAGTCTGATGATTAATTATAAAAAAAGATTCTAAATTTTTATAAATAAACTAAACTATAACATAATATGATATTTACAGAAACGTTAAAATTAGGAATTGGATTGCTTGTATTAATTTTGGGTTATTTTATCGGTAACTATTTAGCTAAAATAACAAAAGAAGAACTTAAAGACGGACAAAAATGGTTTAGACTAATTATCATTATATCAGGAATTGCATCGTTTATTAGTTTAATATTGAGAAATGACTTTTTGTTTTTTGGATTTTTGTTTATGCTGATCGTTACAAGCAGAAGTTTGATGAGAAGGAAGTAGTGCTATTATATTACTGTGTCTTTATAGTAGTAACAAACATAAAGTTTATAAATACTTGAAATATTTGAAAAGTATGAAAAAATTAGAATTTATAACACGGCTAGAAATAGAAAATGAACAAGGAGGGTACATTTTCATTAAATATAAAGATGACCCAGAGTCTGCAATGAAAGAAGTAGCAAAGATTTTATCTACTTTTTATGTAAGTTTAAATAACGAAAGATATCAAGTAAAACCATTATTACTAAAAGTAGGACGCTCTCAAGAGAGGTACCCCTTGCCTATATTTGAGTCTATGGATGAACCCACAACTCAATTTTTAGAAGCAGTGTATAAAGAAGAAAAAGAATTAAGATTGAAAAAAGATTTTACATATTTTCAAAGAACAATGGTAGATCCTACTCTCAAAGAAACTCCATTAAAAGATAAGGAGAATAAGGTTCAGTATTTACCTATAGTATTATTAGAAAGTGCTACTCTCACTCTTATGCAAGCTAGTGAACCTCAATGTTTAGAAATTGTTCTATTACCTAGTGATAAGCCTCGTGAGATTATGGGGTCTTATCCAGATTTATACAGCAGAGTATTATTAGTATCTGAACTGGATGATGTTCTCACAGAGATTAGTTAGATAGAACTTTTTGAATTTTTAGTTTATTTCTTCTTCCACTTCCCATAGATTATTGGGAGTGCTTGGGCTAAACCACCTTCATAAATTACTGCATTTCCTGCCATAGATGTTGATGGTTGACCCTCTTGATAAGGCATTGGAATGACCCCACTGGTTCCAACAGAAATAGAACCATTCATAACTTCTAATTGATGAACATGCCCAATAATTACTTTTCCATAACTAGTTGATAAAGATCTCAAACTACCTTTTGATCCATTAATACCTAAATGACCATGTGCACCACACTCATAACCCCATGGACGGCAATCACTAGTTAATGTTAAAAATTCAACATTCTTTGGAATTTTATTTATTTGCTCAATGGCAACTTTTAATGGCCAGTCACCTTTTTGCAATTTGCTTAATACTTTATGAGCGAAACGTGCATTTCTATAATCGTTTCTATATGCTCCTTTTGCAAGCCATCTTCTAAAAAAATCATCATGATTTGATGCTACAACCTTAATTTTCCTGTTTCCCATTCTATGAGAGAGGTCTACTAAAACTTCATAACATTGTTGTAATTCATGTTCTAAAATATCTGACCCTTCTTCTGCTTGAAGCATTCTTGTTATCTCATCATCTAATGTATGAGGAGAAACAGAAATTCCATCAAATAAATCATGGATGTATAATTCTGCTGGCTTAAAAAAATCCATCATTTCATGATTTGCTTCCATTACAATTCTATCATGTCTTGGAACATGCAAATCACCTAAAATCAAAGCACTTGTTTTTGCTTTACTTATTCCGTATTTTTCAGAATACTTAATTCCCATATCAATAAAAGTGCCATCTTTTTGAGCAGGTACTAATCTTGGAAGATAGAGATCATCGTTTAATACATCTACAACTAAAAAGCCTTGTTCATGGTCCCTATC
>CAZOFF010000002.1:14230-23203 GCA_964579165.1 Candidatus Woesearchaeota archaeon | reverse complement strand
GCTTTTCTCCCTCTTCTATTGGATCTATTGTAATTAGGAAGAGTGCAAGAGCCAGTTGTTAAAATTAATCTTGGCATTCTCCAACCCAAGTCTTTTGGAACAGCTTTAAGTCTTTGTTTAGTATGTGGAAAAATAATTGACGTTCCTCTTCTTTGTTGTGCTAAATCGGTATTTCCAGAAAGAGGGTCTTTGTTTTGAGTTGGTTCGGGCAAACCCATTAATGAAATTTTAGAATTTAATCTTTCATCCGTAACTGGATAAGATTTTGGACTAACTTCATCCCAAAAGTAATGCATAGGATAATCACCAACAGCTCTTCCTTCTTCATCTCTTTCATCCCATTTATCCCTCCTAGATAATTCTAAATCTCTTTGAGCTTGCAATCTTAAAAAAGCATCTTTATCCATACGAACATCATCTCTTTCTTGAAAAAATCCATCTAACTCAACTTCATTAACATAAGAACCGGCAACAGCACAAATTTTTAAATCACCTTTATTAGCTTGCGTGTATGCCTCTAAATTAGAAATTAAAGAATCATTTGGCCTGCCCTTAGATGAATCTCTTCCATAATGTCTTGCAGAATAAGGATTTTGTACTCCTTGAGCAGCAGTTACTATGTGGGTTTTTGGACCAACTAATTTAACACCGTTGGTACTGTTAGGAATTTTTTGAGATAAACTGTCTGCTTTAGTTTTGCCTTCTTTCAAACCCCTTTTCATTATGTTTAATCTCATGTGTTTTACTTTTTAAACATTTATGTACTAAAATAATATTTTTTAAAAGAAACAAAAAATATCAGAGAAAACAGATAAAGAAAATAAGACATAATAAGATTAAAAGGTATAATTCAAAAAAACATAAAAGGCAATGAATTTAAAGCTACCTTTTCTGTATTTTTTATGAAAAAACAGAATAATCAAGAAAATAAAGAAAAAGTAGCTCGAAAAGCTATTTTAGTTAAAAGCCAAGAACCACAAGGAGCAAGTGTTAAGGGTTATGATTTTAATGAAGGATTGGATTTTTCAAAACTTCTTGAGAGTTATGCAACAACAGGAGCCCAAGCATCTAATCTTTCCAGAGCCATTGAAATAGTTAAAAAGATGAGAAGGGATAACGCTTTCATTTATCTTGGATATACTTCTAATATGGTTACAACAGGAATAAGGGAGATTATAAGATATCTTGTAGAACACAAATTAGTGGATGTGTTAGTTACAACAGCGGGGGGAATTGAAGAAGATTTCATAAAATGCCTTGATGACTTTAAGCTGGGGGATTTCAACTTAAAAGGAAAGGAACTCAGAGAAAAAGGAATAAATAGAGCAGGAAATATTTTAATCCCAAATTCAAGATATTGCAAATTTGAAGAATGGGTTTTACCATTACTTGAGAAATATAAAGATAAAATTCAAAGTGCTTCTGATTTAATAAAAGAATTTGGAAAAGAAATAAACAACAATGAAAGCATTTATTACTGGGCTTATAAAAACAATATTCCGGTTTTTTGCCCTGCTTTAATGGATGGAAGCTTAGGGGATATGATTTATTTTTACAAATTCAAGAATCCTGATTTTAAACTTGACTTAATTAAAGATGCTTATGAATTAAACAATAGCACTATTGGAAAAAAGAGAACAGCGATAATAATTATTGGAGGAGGGGTTATTAAACATTCTATTTGTAATGCTAATTTATACAGAAATGGTGCTGATTACGCTGTTTATATAAATACTGCAGAAGAATTTGATGGAAGTGATTCAGGAGCAAATCCAGATGAAGCTGTTTCATGGGGGAAAATAACGAAAAATGCTGAATCGGTTAAAGTTCATGGTGATGCGACAATAATCTTTCCTTTAATTGTTGCTAAAGCTTTTGTTGAAGAAAATATGAAAAATAGAGACAAAGATTAAGATATTTTAGTCTAGAATCAAAAATAATAAAGATATATTTAGTGATATCAAAAAACATATAAAAATATATAAACTAAAAATAAACCACTGAAATTATGAAAACAGCAGTTTATGTTTTTGAAAAAGGTAAATTACGTTTATTAAATGAAAAAAAAGAAATTGATATAAATCATTTAGAACTTGTTAATGGTTGGTCAGCAGAAGCAATATCTAAGAAATTAACAGAACAAAATATAAGACATAAATTATCAAAACTCGAAAGAAAATATTTAAATTTTTATTTTAAAGTAAGCGATATAGAAATCCAGAGGTCTACAAACCAATTAATAGAATCCATACCATCTAAAAAATCACTAGAAGAACATATAAAACTAAGTGATATGATTACATCAGTTTGTGGTTATCCAGACCATGTACGTTCAGGAATTTATTATTATCATGCATATTATAAAATGAAACCAGATTTTGACTTAGAAAGTTTAAATGGAAAATTAACTTTTCATAAGGGATTGTTAGTTGAGAAGACAATGATTTATATTTAGTAATATAAAAAAGATATAAAAAATTATACAAAAGAATATAAACTAAAATAAAATATAATAATTATGGCAACAGTTGAAGAGGTAGAAGAAAAGAAACAAAAAAATTTAGAAGAAATGGCAAGGGAAAAAGAACTAGACAGAATTAATCCTCTAAGAACATTAGGATTGGGAGAATTGATTCTAGAAATGAATAGACTTTATTCTTTAGATCCAAATGTTATTAAGTCAGAAACTGAAGTTCCAAAATCAAGTTTAGAAAATTATGTAAAATATAATCGTCTTGTAGCAGAACTTAATGAAAGAGGATGGAGATACAAGTTTGCGGGCCCCACTAGGGAAGATATTAATCCAGTATACTAATCAGATTAACTTTATACTTTTATTTCTAAGATTATTATGAAGATATTAAAAAAACTTTGTCTGGAATAGATTTTTCAAAACCGAAAAACAAAGATTTTTAAATGAAATATTAATGCCTAAAATATGAATGAACAAGAATTTGATGAAAGATATATTGAACGAGATATAGAAAATGAGATTAGGTTACTTCAAATATTTAGGGATATAGATTTTTATAATGTTGAAGAAAACTTCTACAAATCATGTCATAAAAAAGCAGACATAACTGGAACAGTTGGAAGTTTAGGACGTATTTTAGAAGATTGTTCTAATTGTGAAACATTTGGAGAATTGAATAAATTACACCCAGAACTATATAAAATAGCCAGAGAAGATTTACTTTTATGTATGAATAAATTTTACTATGCTCCAAGAGATTTTTATAAATAATAAGCTTAATAAACGTCTTTAAGTAAATTTATAAACTGCAAATAAGCTATTAAAATTATGAGAAAAGCAGTTTATGCGGGAAGTTTTGACCCATTAACAAAGGGTCATTCGTGGATGATTGAAAATGGTTCAAAATTATTTGATGAGTTAGTGGTAGCCATTGGAATAAATCCTGATAAGAAATATACTTTCTCACTTGATGAAAGAGTAGAGATGTTGAGAAGATTAGTAAGAAAGTTTCCAAATGTTGAAGTACAAACTTTTGAAAATCAGTTTTTAGCACATTATACAAGTTCAGTGGGGGCACAATATATCTTAAGAGGAATAAGAACTGAAGGAGATTATGAATATGAAAGAGGTATGAGACATATTAACAGTGATTTAGATTCAAGAATTGTTACAAATTTCTGGATGCCCCCAAGAGAAATTTCAGAGATAAGTTCAAGTTTAGTTAAAGGGCTTGTGGGCCCAAAAGGATGGGAAGAAATTGTTGAAAATTATATTCCAAGAGAAGTTTATAATCAATTTCTTTTAAAGTTTAGAGGTCTAGAAATAAGATGGAAACAATTATGGAAAAGAATTGGAACAAATGGTTCTGGCAAAGATAATTATGAAGAAATAGCTCGCCTTTATGGAGAAACTCATAGATATTATCATAATTTTGTCCATATTGCTCATTCTCTTAATGAGTTAAATGAAGCATCAAGATTTATTGAAAATCCAAATGAAGTTGAAACTGCCATTTGGTATCATGACGCTATTTATGATATAAAAGCAAAAAATAACGAAGAAAAAAGTGCTGAGCTTGCAGAAAAAATATTAACAAAAGCAAGAATAAAAAAACAATTTATCAAAAGCGTAACAGAAAAGATTTTGGCCACCAAACATGATATGACCCCAAAAGATAAAGATACTCAATATTTAATAGACATTGATTTAGCAATATTAGGAAAACCAACAGAAGAATTTGAGGAATATGAGAGAGATATTAGATCGGAATATTCTTTTGTTCCAGAATATCAATTTAAACAAAAGAGAAAAGAAATATTACAGAATTTTTTATGCAGAAATTCGGTTTATTCAACAGATTTCTTTAAACAAAAATATGAAAGTCAAGCAAGAAAAAATTTAGAAAGATTAATAACTCAACTTAGTTAAAGCCAAAAGTATTTTGAGGATAAGCTTAATAAACCAGATTTTTCTCGTAATTTTATGTTATACTTAATAGGCTTGGGTTTGAATAAAGAAAGCTTTTCATATGAGGCTATGAATGCAATAAAAAATTGCAGAAAAATTCATTTAGATAGTTATACTGTTGAACTTCCTTACAATATTGAGGAATTACAAGAGATTATTGGGAAGAAAATAGAACCTTTGACAAGAGAAGAAATTGAATCTGATTTTTTAATAAAAGAAACAAAAGAAGGAAACACAGCATTATTAGTTTATGGAAATCCTTTAATGGCTACAACTCACATCTCTTTAATTCAAGAAGCAAAAAAGGCAAAAATCCAATGTAAAGTTATACACGCTGCAAGCATTTTAGATGCTGTTTCTGAAACAGGCCTGCAAATATATAAATTTGGAAAAATAACAAGCATGCCAAAATGGCAAACAGACAAATCAAAAAATTACGAACCAACAAGTTTTATGACAATTGTTAAAGAAAATCAATCTATTAATGCTCATACATTAATCCTTGTAGATATAGAATTGAGTTTTAAAGAGGCTATAAGAGAGTTAGAAATATCAGCTAAAAAAGAATCAGTTAAATTAGACAAAATAATAGTCTGTGAAAGGCTTGGGTTGCAAAATTCAAGAATTTATTATAATACATTAAATAGCATTAGCAAATTAAATCTTAAAGCTCCTTTTTGTTTTATTATTCCTGCTTCTGGTGAAAAAGGGTTGCATTTTCTAGAAGAAGAAGCTTTAAAGAATTTTAAATAAAAAATTATGTAAGAATTTTAGAAATTAAACTTTTATTTTAAAATTAATAATTAGAAATAATATTGACAAAGTTACAAAGACTATGAGCCCAGCAAACCAAGAACCTATAAACCAAATAACTAAAAATCCACCAATATTGAGTAAAATATCTGCCAATTGATTATCCAATGATTCTCCTAGTCTTCTATGAAATGACTTGAATAACAAGGGTTCGGCAGGAAATTCCCATAAAAAGGCGATTATAAAAGTTATTGTAATGGCGATGTCCAAGGCTACTTGAAGATTAAGGAATATAGTTGCAGTAAAGACTCCAATACAAATATGTGCAAGACTCCACATGTCTAATGCTTTTTTTTCGTTCCCATTTTTTAACTCTTTTAACCTCACTAACTTTTTCACCTTTTTTACCATTTTAACAATGCCGATGTCTTAAGTTTTTACAATGAAGTTAAATTTAAATACCTAACTGTTATAAAGATTATAATGACAAGAGCTAAATTCCAAAATAAAAGAAAAGATTCGATAAAAATTGGAATTATTTCTATAGCTATTGCTCAAATTATTATCATTTAAGGCGCGCCTAAACTTTTTAGAGCGCTGGAGAATATAAAATGAGTTTAAACAAAAAACTATCAAACAAACCGGGAATGCAAGTAAAATTGAAAAAGTTAGACGAGAAAAGTAAAGAAGAAGTTATAATGCAAAAAAGAGCAGTCACCGCTTTTTTTGAGTTAGTAAATAGATATCAGAAAAAAGAAGCATTAGCTTATTACAATTCACTTCCAATAGATTGTCAAAAAGCTATTGAAGATAGGATACCGAGTTATTTTAAAGCAGCACATGTTTGTGTATGAATAAAAGAAATGATTGAATTTAAAAATACAGAATAATTTAAGTAAATATTAAAATGTACGACTTTAAACAAGTAGAAACAGAAATTATAGAATACTGGAAGAAAAATAAGATTTATGAAAAAGTTAAGGAAAAAAACAAAAAAGGGAAAAAGTTCTATTTTTTACAAGGCCCCCCGTATACTTCTGGAAAAATACATATAGGACATGCTTGGAATAATTCATTGAAAGATATTATTCTCAGATATAAGAGAATGAATGGTTTTAATGTTTGGGACAGGGGAGGTTATGATATGCATGGATTGCCTACTGAAAATGCTGTTCAAAAGAAACTTGGTTTAAAAACAAAAGAAGAGATTGAAAAAGTGGGCATGGACAAGTTCGTTAAAGAATGTATGAATTTTGCCGTAGAACATGCGGAATATATGAATGAGGATTTTAAAAAACTAGGAATATGGTTAGACCATGAAAATGCTTACAAACCAATTGAAAAAACATTCATTAGCGGAGAATGGGAATTTTTCAAAAAAGCATGGGAACAAAAGCGATTGTATAAGGGAAAAAAAGTTATGCACTGGGATTCTGAAACAGAAACAAGTCTTGCAAAACATGAATTAGAATATAAAAACATTGAAGATGAATCCATTTATGTTGCATTTAAATTAAAAAACAAAGAAGGTTTTCTTGTTATCTGGACAACAACTCCTTGGACACTCCCGTATAATTTAGCAGTGATGGTAAATCCAGATGTAGATTATGTTAAAGTGGCTGGAAAAGGAGAAGTGTATTATCTTGCTAAAAATCTTGTAAATAAATTTATTGAGTTAACTAACGAGGGAGTAAATGTCTTAAAGACAGTAAAGGGAAAAGAGATGAAAGGCTGGGAATATGAAAACCCTTTTTATCCTGAACTTAAAGAACAGTACGATAAATTAAAAAAAGAATGGAAAAATGTTCACACAGTTATTCTCAACAAAGAATATGTTACAACCGAAGAAGGAACTGGATTAGTTCATTGTGCTCCGGGTTGTGGCCCAGAAGATCAAGAAGCTGCTAAACCATATGGTATTGGCGTATTTAACACATTAAATGAACAAGGAAAATTTGAGGATATGGGTAAATATACTGGATGGCAAGCAAAAACAGATGATAATAAGTTTATAAAAGAAATTGAAAACAAAAATTTATTATTGGCTGTTAAAAAAATAAATCATGAATATCCTCATTCTTGGAGAAGCCATAAACCAGTTGTTTTTAGAGCAACAGAACAATGGTTTCTAAAAACGGAAGACATGTCCAAAGATTTGAGAAATTTTAATAAGCAAGTTCATTGGCAACCTAAAAAATCTGGAGAAAGTTATGATAAATGGGCAGAAAATCTTAAAGATAATTCTATAACAAGGCAAAGATTTTGGGGGTGCCCTGTTCCAATTTGGATAAACGAAAAAGATGACAAAGAGATTATTGTTATTGGAAGCTCAGATGAATTAGAAAAACTTACAGGCAAAAAATTTAATGATTTATCAATGCACAAGCCATGGATAGACAGAATAATAATCAAAAAAGGAAAAAAAACCTATAAGAGAATTCCGGATGTTGCAGATGTATGGATTGATTCAGGAACAGCTTCTTGGAATTGTCTGTATGATAATCCAAAGTTAATAAAAGAATATTTTCCGGCAGACTTGGTTTTAGAAGCGACAGAACAAACAAGACTTTGGTTTAGTCTTTTGCAAATTTGTTCAAAAGTAATGTTCAACAAAAGCTGTTACAAAAATGTTTATGTTCATGGAATGATTTTAGATTATCAGGGTACTAAAATGTCTAAATCTTTAGGTAATATAATCTCACCTTATGAAGTACTTGAAAAATATGGTGCAGATATTTTGAGATATTATTTGTGCCAAATAACCGCCGGAGAAGATATAAATTTTAGTTGGGAAGATATAAAAATTAAGCAAAAAAATCTAAATGTTTTAGAAAATGTGGTTAACTTTGTTTTAGATTTAAGAAAAAGAACAAAACCTACCAAAAATGGGGAATTGGAAGAAAGATACATTTTTTCTAAAAAAAACTCAACAATAGAAAAAGTCACAAAACTTCTTGAAGAATACAGAATAGACGAAATTGTAAGCGAAATAGAAAAATTATTCTTGGATTTGTCAAGAACTTATATTAAAATGACAAGAGAAAAGTCAAATAGTGAAAAAGCTGGAACAGTTCTTTACGCGACAGAAAATGTGTTGGGAGATATTTTGAGAATGTTCAGCATTGTGTGCCCATTTATAACTGATTATTTATGGCAACGGCTTGGGAATAAAACATCAATTCATTTAGAAAAATGGCCGAAATTTAATAAAAAGCTAATAAATGAAGGTTTGGAAAAAGAATTTGAAAATATGTTGAAAGTAATTGAGGCGGGATTCAGAGAAAGGGATAAAATTCAGATTGGATTGAAATGGCCTTTAGCTGGTGCTACAGTTTTTATAAAAGGAAAAGAGAATTATGAAAAGTTTTTAAACATAATCAAGTCTCAATTAAATATAAAAAAATTGATGCTCAAAAGCCCAGCTTCAAAAGGAACAGAATTTGCACTTGAGTACGATACAAACTTGACTCCTGAGCTGGAATCAGAAGGATATGCAAGAGAGATAAGCAGACAAATTCAAGATTTTAGGAAAAAATTAGGATTGCAAAAAAAAGATACAATAGAATTAATGATTTTATGCGATGATAACTTAGGAAAAATACTAAAATTACAGGAAGGGTTTATAAAGGAAAGAACAAATTCAAAACATATGGTTATATCATCACTAGACAAGGAAAACTTTAAAAAGAAAACAGACTTTAGAATAAAAGATAAAAAGGGTGTGATAGGGATAAAGTGACTATTATTTAGTAAATTCCATTGGTTACTCTTTTATCATA
>CAZOFF010000002.1:8195-14220 GCA_964579165.1 Candidatus Woesearchaeota archaeon | reverse complement strand
CATAACAATATTTAAAAATAAAAAACTACCTATAAAACTACTATGATTGTTAAAGAAGAATTTTTAAGCAGGTTAAGAAAAATATTTGATTTGAATCTTTATGAAGTTAAAGTTTGGACTGCACTATTATCGAGGGGAACAAGTACTGCGGGCGAACTAAGCAGCATATCTGATGTGCCAAGATCAAGAACTTATGATATTTTAGAAAGCTTGGAGAAAAAAGGGTTTATTGTTATGAAACTAGGAAAACCTATTAAATTTGTAGCATTAAAACCAGAAGAGGTTGTGGAGAGAGTCAAAAAGAATTTGGTCAAATATGCGCAAGAGAAATCAAAGAGACTTGAGACCTTAAAGAATGACGAAGTTCTGGATGAATTAAACACATTATTCACACAAGGGGTAAAGTTTGTTGAACCAACTGATTTAAGCGGAAGCCTGAGAGGAAGGCAAAATCTTTATAATCATTTAGATATGATGGTAAGAGATGCTGAAAAAACAATTGTTATTGTGACAACAGAAGGAGGATTAGGTAGAAAATTAGAAGCCTTGATGCCTTCTTTGGAAAAATGCAAAAAAAGGGGGGTGAGTATTAGAATAGCTGCCCCAATTAATGCTAACAATGTAAAGATTGCAAGAGATTTGTCAAAAGTTGCCGAAGTAAGAAATCTCTCTGATATGAAAGCAAGGTTTATTATTATTGATGGAAACCAAATAATGTTTATGTTATTAGATGACGAAAAATTCCACCCAAATTATGATATAGGCGTTTGGATTAATACTGAATTCTTTGCCCAAGCACTTGAGAAACTATTTGACTTAGCTTGGAAAGAAATGAAGAAAATTAAATAAAATTTCATAATACATGAAAAGGCATGGGTTTTTTGTTGCAATTGATTGCCTTCACCAATAATCAAGAACTAATACATTTCTAATGATTTATCAATGTCCTTAACTATTTTCGTAAATCTCTTGATAAAATGGTAATCATTAATTTAAATTTTTAGTTACTTGCCAAATACAAGAATTAACTTTTATGCGTAGAGTATAAAAAAATAAAAAAATAAAAAAATAAAAATTTTAAATCTTAAGAAGTGCTAAAACCACTCCTAAAACGATTGTAACAACTACAACATATCCAGCAATAACATTTGCAATTCCAATGTAGGGTACAGCTATTCCACCGTTAATAAGTGCGAAACCCACTGCTAAAGAAACGATTACTCCTGTTAACCAAACAACGAAATTCAAAATCTTGCTTCCCTCTTTTCTAGCCATTTTTATTTACCTCCTTTTAGCGAATATTACATTTTTACAAGGAAAAAACTCTTTAAATAATTTTGGTTTTGTTTATTCATTTAACAAAACGATTTTGATTACATTTTTTCAAGAACTTCTATCCCTAGTAATGATAAAGAATTTTTTAGTACTTGCCTAAAAGAATCAACAAGGGTCAATCTAAAATTTTGCTGAATTAAATCTGCTTCTTGTAAAACCGGACAAGAATGATAGAATTCATTAAATATTTGAGCAAGATGATAAGCATAATTTGCAATCAGCGAGGGACTTAGTGCACTATAAGATTTGTTTACTACATCTGGAAATTCCATTAATTTTTTAATTAAAGCGGTTTCTTTTTCATTGATCTCTTTTATTTCATAAGGAATTTTTATTTTATTTTTAAGACCTATGTTCATCTTAGAAAGAATACTAGTAGCTCGTGCATAACTATATTGCAAATATGGCCCAGTATTTCCTTCAAAGTCTACAAATCTTTTCAAATCAAAAACAATGTCATTTGTTCTATTATTCTTCAAGTCTCCATAAAAAATTGCACCAATAGCAACTTTTAAGGCTCTTTTTTCTAATTCATTTTTTGAAATTTCTTTATCCTTTTTTCTAATTCCTCTTTCAGCAAGTTTAATTGTTTCATTTAATATATCATTCATAAAAATTGTTTTTCCCTTTCTTGTAGAAAATCTCTTGCCTTTTGCATTAAGGTATAGCCCATGCCCAATATGTATACAATTTTTTGCCCACTTATAACCCATTAATTCCAAAATTTTAAACATCTGACTAAAATGCAATTGCTGTTCTTGCCCCACCTCATAGATCATTTGGTCAAATTTATATCTGCTATATCTATCAATAGCTGCTGCTAAATCTCTCGTGGTATAAAGAGTTGTGCCGTCCTTTTTTATTATCAGGGCAACATCTAAATTATATTTTTTTAGATTAACAATGTATGCGCCTTGGCTTTTTTCCAATAGACTTTTCTTTTCTAATAGTTTATTAATCTCGTTTATAGTATTATTATACATAGATTCCCCGTGATACACATCAAATTCTATTCCTAACTTCTTATAGAAAGCGTCAAATTCTTTAATGCTTAAATCTCTAAAAGTTTTCCACAATCTTAAAGAAGCTTTGTCCCCATTCTCTAAACTCTTAAAGAAAACCCTTGCATCCTCATCATACTTTTTCTTATTTGCTTTGATATAAATATCCAATAAATGGTTCATAGGATTTATTTTTAATTTTTTTTCATTTCCAAAATTATGATATCCTACAAGCAATCTCCCAAATTGTGTGCCCCAATCCCCCAAATAATTTATCTTTATAACTTTAAAACCCATAAATTTAGAGATATTAGATATAGAATTTCCTATGATGGTTGATCTTAAATGCCCCACATGAAAAGGTTTAGCAATATTTGGTGAGGAGAATTCAACGATAATTTTTTTCCCTTTCCCAATCAAGGATGAACCATACTTGTCTCTTTTAGATAATATTTCCCTAACCACCCCAACAGACAAGATTTTTCTATTCAAAAAGAAGTTTATATAGGGCCCTTTTGTTTCTATGCTTTCAAATTCTCCTTTATTTTCTATTTTTGCCTTCAATTGAAGGGCCAAATCATGGGGGTCTGACTTTGTGACTTTGGCAATTAAAAAACAAGGAAAGGCAAAATCTCCTAAAGAAGTATTAGGGGGAATTTCTATTGCATTAATTAAATCTTCATCTTTTAATTCTAAGTTTAAATCTAATTCATTAGAAGCTTTCTTTATTAAATTGATAATTACCTCTTTCATATCCATAAATAAATTAATAGAAATGGATTAATAAAACTTATCCATGTAAAGAACGGTAAAATGTAAGCCTAAAAAATTATAAAATTAAATTGCATAAATTTCTTCTTATTAGTTCTATTGATCTTGAAGCATCTATTCTAAAATATTTTGGGAAGTTATTGCTTAAAAACGAAATGGCGGGGGTAGTTTTTTCATAATATTCTACAAATCTTTTTTCAATAACTTCTGGCTTATCATCACTTCTTCTTTCTAACCTGTATCTTATGTTTAATCTTTTTATTGCTTCTTCTTTGGGGATATCAAAGAAAAATACAAAATTAGCTAGATTATTTTCAAGAACATATTCTGCTTGATTTAATGTTCTAACTGCGCCATCTAATATATACCCTTGAAAATAAGGCAATAGTTTAATTATCCTTATTTTATTGTCTAGTAACTGAAATAAAATATTATCTGGGAGCAATTTTCCATTATTTTGTACATCATCCTCATATTCTAAAACTAAAGGGTCTTTATTAACAAAAGCGTTTCTAGCAATATCTCCAGTACTAATATGCATTATTTTATAACTCTCTTCAAAATATTCTGCTTGAGTTCCTTTTCCCGCCCCAGGGGGGCCGATGAATAATATCTTGGGAAATTCCATAGATGAACAATTATTAGAGAGTTAATAAAAATTTATCTTGTTAAAAAGAATAGTTTATTAATATAAGGGGAAAAAAGAGAACAAAATAACAATAAGATTACTATGGCAAGTTTTATTAATTAAGAATATATTTAATCACATGGCAGATAAAAATACAAACAAAGTAACAAAAGAGGAAGAAATTGGCTATCATAAAGGAGCTTTGACAACTTTGATTAATGAAAGAAATGAACTGTTTAGGATGTTGCAAATAGTTGATTCATTGATTCAAGCTCATTCAAAAAGGCTTCAAGAACTTGGAATAAAATTTCAGGGGCAGGCTCAACAATAGGATAAACAAGAAAAACAAAATAAGTAACTTTTTAAATGTAAAATAGTTTTGAAAGTTACATGTGGGTGTGCCGGAGTGGTCAAACGGACAGGACTTAAGTCGTATGGGAAACTAAGTTTCCCCTAACAAGTCGGCCCCCCTTCTCAAGGGGACGACGTAAGAAATCCTGTGGCTTAGTGCCTACGCAGGTTCGAACCCTGTCACCCACATTGCTAGACAACCTACGGTTTTCTTAGCGTAACTTTCCCTAAATGTTTAAACCGATTGGAGACACCAGAGATTTCCTTAGCGTAACTTTCCTACAAAAAAGACATAATGAAACCAGAGGTTTCCCTCCGAAAATGACGCCAAAAAAACACCAAATCATTTCTTTAGTTATATTAATAGTAGTACTAATAAGTATAAATTACCCTTTTTTAGATCAAATTCTAAGTAAAGAACTTTCAAGTTTAGAAAAAGCTCTAGTTGTAAGAGTTATTGATGGAGATACAATAGAAGTTAAGATTGATAATTTGAACAACCAAACAGAAACGATAAGGTTACTGGGAATTAATACTCCTGAAAGAGGAGAAGAATATTACAAAAATGCAAAAGAATATCTTGAAAAATTAATTCTAAACAAAACAATTGATATAGAAAAAGGAAGAGAAGACGAAGATCTTTATGGGAGATTGCTAAGATATATACATTACAATAATCTCAACGTAAATCTTAATATGATTGAACAAGGTTTTGCAAACCCATATTTTCCAACAAATAAAGATAGGTATTATTCACAGTTTTTTTATGCTTGGAAAAACTGTGTAAATCAGAATAAAAAAGAAACTTTATGTGAACTGTCTATTAATATATGTAATAAGTGTATTCAAATTGAGAGTATTGATGTTGGAAATCAAAAAGTGGTTTTAGAAAACAAGTGCAACTTCATTTGTGATATAAACAGCTGGAAGATAAAAGATGAAGGAAGAAAACAATTTATTTTTCCTAATTTAAGTTTAAATCCCAATTCAGAAATAAATTTAATTGTAAGTAAAACAAAATTAGAGAATAATGTTAATAATATTTATTGGATAAGAAAAGATTATGTATGGACGGAAACTGGAGACACTTTATTTTTAAGGGATAATGAAGGTAAGATTGTTTTATGGAAATCAATATATAACTAGTTTCGAGCATATTCCTTAATTGTAAGTGATAACAAAAGATATTTTCTTTACAATAAGAATGTTTAAATAGTAATTATTTTTAATTCTGATAATGGTGACAAAAAGAGCACAAAAGAGAGTTGGAATTTTTCTTTTAGTATTTTCTCTTTTAGTTGGATTTTTTGCAATTAATTTTGTTATTGCTAATGTCACAAGCATTTGGACAAGAGATAATGGATGCGGGCCAGATGTTAATGTAAATTCATATGAAATCGGCGAAAGTGTTTCGATTAATGGTGCAGGAACAGTTACAGGAACGGAAGCGTGGACAATAACAGGAACACCTGGAAGTGCTGACCCAAATACTGTTGTTGCTTCTGGGACAATTGGAAGCGCTGGAAATGGATTTTGTATTAATAATGCTTATACTGTTCAGCCAGGAGATGATGGAGTTTACAAAGTTAATGTTGAAGGAAAAAATGATAATTATCATGTTGTATTAAATGCAGAAGAACCTATTGAATGTACTGATTTTGATGAGGACGATTATTTTGCTGAAGGAGGAGATTGCGGGGTTGTGGATTGTAATGATAATAATGCAAACATAAACCCTGGAGAAGAAGAAATTTGCAATCAAATTGATGATAATTGTAATCAAGAAATAGATGAAGGAAATGTTTGCGTTGAAGAAGAAGACGAAGCACCAACATGTTCAGTTGATTTCTTAAGACATAAATTTAGTTTTAATGAATATCCCCTTAGCCCAGATTCAACTGTTTATTTAACTGAAACGGGAAACTTTTTTATCTTTGGA
>CAZOFF010000002.1:767-8185 GCA_964579165.1 Candidatus Woesearchaeota archaeon | reverse complement strand
TGATCAAGGGATATTTAATGTTCAATATAACAGAACAAGCCCGGACACTTACTATTTATACACGGACACCGATCCTACTGACGGAGGATTCAGTGAATTGCAAGAAGGTTGGAAAACAGACCCAAACGATGAAGTATTTGTTGAAGGAGAGCACAGGGTATGTTGCAGAGTAGAAGATAATAATCACGTGGTTACAGAACCCGGTGAATGCGTAAATTTCTGTATTGATACCCAAAATCCATTAAAAGTTGAGAATATTGAACATTCAAACCCAAGTGCATGTGTTCCTAATTATGTAAGTAACGCACCAGAATGGGAATGGGATGAGGCAGAAGACAACGGATGTTCTGAGGTTGCTTATTATGAAGTGGGGTTATATTATTCAAATGGAAGTTTAATTGATACCATAGAAACAGAAGATAATTCATTTTTTATTGAAGATCCTACAAATGGAGAAGACTATTATATTAGAGTAAGAGCAATCGACAATGCGGGAAACGAAGGACCTTGGAGTGGAAGTAATGTCCCAGAAGAAAATGAGCATGTTTATTATGATAATGAAAATCCGACAGTAGAAATAACAGGAATGCCTTGGGATGTTTGGTATAATGATGATTTTAATGTTATAGAAGAAGATGCGGATAACTTAGGATTATATTTATGTGAATACAGAATAAATAATGATGATGAATGGACATCAACTCCATGTAATGAATTAATTAATATGGATATTAGTGAAATCTGCCCCGAAGATGGAGAAAACAGTTGTGTTGTTGAAAAAAGAGTTACAGATAATGCATGCAATGATGCAACAACTGAACAAGCATGGGATTTGGATAGAGAGAATCCAATAACAACAAAAACGGTTTCACAACCAAAAGTATTGCCATGGGGGTCATGGATTGGAATTTTAATTAATGGATTTTTTGTTACTGACCAAACTGAAATAGTCTTAAGTTGTGATGATAATGAATTATCTGGATGTGCTAATACTTATTATAGAATAAAATATAATGAACAAGATTGGAGTGGATGGTTGTTATATGATGAGCCATTTAGTCTAGGTGAAGAAGATGGTTTGTATTATATTGAATATTACTCAATAGATAATGCAGGAAATCAAGAAGAAACACTTTATGAAGTGGATAAAGTAGATACTCTCTCTCCTGTAACAACCAAGACAATTGGAACTCCTCAGTATTTCGATGAAGAAACAGAAAAATTATGGGTAACATCAAATACAACTTTCACAATGTCATGTGCAGATTCAGAAGTTGGATGCGATTTTACAAAGTTTAATATTAACGAAGGTAATGAAATAACATATAATTATCCGTTTAATTTAGATGGCGAAGATGGTTTATACACTATTGAATATTACTCAGAAGATTTATTGGGAAATCAAGAAGAAGTTCAAGTAGAATATGACTGGCTTGATAATACACCGCCAGTAATATTAGTGCATAATCCGACATTACAAGAAACTGAAATTGAAAGATGTGTTCAAGCTATTGTGGTAAGTGTTTATGATTCAGGAAGTGGATTAAATGAAGCAACAGTTAAAGCTAAACTTTATAATAGTTCACAAGCATTAGTAAGAGAAATTAATTTAACAAAATCAATCTACGGAACATATGAAGGATTAATGAATAAAGAACTTCCAGCAGGTGAATATACTTTAGTAATTGAAGCAGAAGATAATTTAGGGAATAAACAAACTTATGAAATTGAAGAGACCTTATTAGAAACAGTCTTTGTTGAATATGTAAGTCCTGCTTCATGCACTGTTAATCCGGAAACGGGCGGAAGTTGTGATTTCACATTCAATGTTTGTATGAGGGGAGATAATAGCGTTCAGTTTTGGATGAATAAACTTGGAGATGTAATTACTCCTGCTATGTTAGAAGCTGAAATATCTAATGGAGAAGAAGATGCATTTGTTGGATTAAAGCATGATGGATTTGAAAGTCCAGCAGAAGTATTACAATTAGGGCAAGATTGCACAGACATTAATGGAAGAACTTCATTTGATTTACACTTGGATATGGACTCAGAAGATGTTAATCAAATTGGTCCAGGATTACATGATCTTGAATATTGGATTGAATCTTCGCTTCAACCAGAATCTTGCTTATCTTAATTTATTGATATTTATAAAATGGAAATTGAAAAAAATTCTAGGGGTGTTAAATGGTTTTTCCTATTAGCGATTATGCTTGTTTTTATAATCGCGCCTGTTTCTGCTGCAACATATCATGGAAGTTTTAATGTAGATGTTGGCAGTGGAAGTATTATTATAGGGAATACTTGTGAAGAAAATTGGAGCGGATTTTGGAGCGAGTGCCAAAATAGCATTCAAACTTTTGTTTGTTTTGAAAGCAATCAATGTGGAACAGAAACACTAAAACCCTCACAATGTGGAGAAATAAGAACTTGTTCTAATACCACAATTCCTCCTATAAACAATGGAGATGGTGGATCTGGAGGGGGTGGTGGCGGAGGTTCTGGAGGAGGCTCTGGCTCAGGAATTACAATATTATCAACAGGTAATGGAAATAATGAAACATGCGCAGAGAAATGGATATGCAATGAATGGAGCAATAAAGAGCAAGAATGCGGAGAAAGAACTTGCCAAGATATTAATAATTGCGGAACAGAAGAATTAAAACCAAAAGTAGATTTGAAATGTGAAGGAGAGTTTAGTTCTGGTATTACTGGTGCAGTTATAGATGGAGTAACTGGTTTTGCTAAATCAAAAATAGGAGCAAGTATTTTAATAATTATAATTATCGCGGGAGCGTTTATACTTATTTCTAAACAAAAAAGTAAGGTGATGAAAGGAAATAATTTTCCAACACCCTAACTAAAATGTCATTTACACTTATTAGAGAACAAAATGAGAAAAGTATTTAGTTCTTTTTTATTTCTAAGCCTGCTTATTTTATCCGTTACTATCATCAATATTGGTGCTGTTGTTCACGACGTCGATAGAGATGGTATTGGAAGTGATGTGGATAATTGCCCATTAGACTATAATCCTGACCAAGAAGATACTGATAATGACGGAATAGGAGATTTATGTGACCCTACTCCTGGGATTATTGTGTCTAATCAAACAAATGATAACAACACGGTAATAAATCAAAGCAATGGCCATGGAAGCTCTCAATTCTTAAGACAAGACAGATGTTATGTTGATTGGCAATGCTCGGGGTGGAGTGAATGTTCTCCTGAATCAGGAGAAATACAAACTAGAAATTGCTATGATAGAAATTTTTGTGAAGATAAATACAATCAGCCATTGGAAATAAGATCTTGTGAAACCAAAGGACTTCAAGAAGAAGCTAAGATTAAAATAAATAAAGAATTTAGCTGGTTTTTATGGCTGTTATTGTGGGCGTTTATAGTTTTATTATTAATACTGCTTGTTTTGTTGTTTAAGAAGAAGAAATAATATAAGTTAAGAGTAATAAAGAGATATACCCCAATAAATAATCCAAAATACTTGATATTTCACACCATAATAATTAAACTACCACTTATTTTTCTTTTTATAATTAATTTGTCCAATTTAAAAAAGTAAACAAAATGAATAGATAAATCCTAAGCTATCATAAATCACACAATATAATGGACAATATCTATCAGAATATTATTTAATCATTTGGATATTTAAAATATTACTACAACAAATCATAAATCAAAACGCTTAAAAACTGCCTAATTTTAATTATATTGTAGACTAGGTCAGCGGGTTAGTCCTCCGCTGTTTGCAAATGGACTTTAGGCAGACTGCAAGAAGGCTAGTGATAGAAGACATTAGAAAGTCTTTGTTTCAACGTTGACGTTTTGTCCAACTTGATCTTGCATATGCGAATCGGGTCAGACCTTGATCGGAGCAGCCCTAAGTGTTTGTTAAGATGCTTGATGGGTAGCAAAGCCGAGAAGAAACAAAGGTAGCTCTCTAGTATTTTCTTGAGCAAGCCTTCGAGTCTACACTTGATAACTAAGTTTAATAAAAATGTTTCTTTAATTATGGCCCAAAAATTATCAATAAAGTTTAAAAGTTAAGAAACCTTGAATATTACATAAAAAGAGTGTGCAGTTTATTATGTTAATAAAAAACAAAAGAGGGCAATTTTATTTGGTAGCAGCCATAATAATTATTGCAATTATTCTTGGGTTTGTTGCAATAAAAAATTCTGCATCAAAAAAGGGAAAACTTGTTTTGTATGATTTAAAAGAAGAATTGGGATTTGAGGGGGGACAAGTTTTGGAATATGGTGTTTTGACAGGAAATGTTGTAACAGAGGACTTTGTTGAAAGATATTCAACTTATGCTAGTGATGAAAATAGACAATTGTATTTTGTATTTGGAAATCAAGAGGAAATAACAATTGCAACATTTGAAGAGATTTTATTGGGGGAAGTAAATATTGTAATTGGAGACTCAGAACCAAAAACATTAGTAGAAGGGAGAGTATACGTTGAAAGAACATCTAGTCCAGGAGAAGGAGAGGATACAGTTATTGTCACAATAGAAGATTTTAGTTATGAATTTGAATTAAAAGAAGGAGAGAATTTTTATTTTATAATCTCACAAGATATTGACGGAGAAAGACATATTATACAAAGTTAAGAATAAAATTTGAAAAAAATATAAGAAATGAGAACAAAATAATAAAATGAATCGAATATTAAAAAAATTAAGAAAAAAAAATAAAAAGGGTATCAGCGTAGTCATTGGTTATGTTTTACTAATTTCTATGGCTGTTGCAATGAGCATTGTTGTTTATCAGTGGTTAAACACTTACGTTCCAAAAGATACACCAAAATGTCCTGATGACACTTCTTTAACAATTACAGAATTGGTTTGTGATACAACGGCAGATGCCCCCGATTTAAAGTTAAAATTAAGGAATAATGGTTTATTTGATGTTAATGGATATTTTATAAGGGCAACTACATCTCAAGATCAAGAATTAGCTACATTTGATTTAAGTAGAAGAAACAGAAACGGATTAGCTATAAATACAGACTATGTCTCTGTGGATATCCCCATTAATACAAAAACAAATGAACATATTTTTGGCCTATATGATCACGCCAATGGAACATTACATACTATTTACTCCATAGAGATTGTTCCAATAAGAATACAAGAAGATGAGAAAAAAATAAACAGAACTGTTTCATGTACTAATTCACAAATAAAAGAAAAAATAACATGCCCTGCATCATAAAAACCTTTTAAAACTAGATAATATTAGGAATAACATGGAAAAAAATAGAGGACTGTCACCGGTAATTGCAACAGTTTTATTAGTATCTATAGTAGTTGTATTGGCTTTGGTTGTATTTTTGTATTTTCGAGGCACGGTTGATCAGGCAGTTGTAAAAATTGGAAAGAATATTAATATTGTTTGTCAAGAAGATATCAAGTTTAGTGCAAGCTATTCTGGAACCCCAAAAACATTACAAATAATAAATAATGGCGATGTGGCCATCTATGATTTTAAGGTGAGAATAATCACTGGAGGAGATTACAACAGTGTTAGCCTAAAAGAAATTTCTGATTTTAATTCAGAAGGCTTAAATCAAGGAGGGACTTGGAATTCGCAAACTTCAATAAGTAATTTTGATGGGGCAGATGAATTATTATTAATTCCTGTTTTAATTGGGACCACTAGTGATGGCCAAGTCATCTATGAATGTGATTCAAGTACTGGTGTGGAAGTTACATTATAAAATGAGAATCAAAAAAAAAGGTTTATCTGGTGTTGTGACTACAATTATTTTGGTTGCTTTAGTTGTGGTTGCTATTACAATTATTTGGGCAGTAATAAATCAAGTAGTAAAAGAAAGATTAGAAGGAGCTGAAAAATGTTCCGATTTATTTGATAAAATAAAATTAAATGATGTCTATACCTGCAATTCAATGGATAACACGCAAACACAAGTATCTGTAAATCTTGAGGATGTAACAGTAGAAAAATTGATTATCTCTATATCTGGGCAGGGAAATTCTGAAAGTTTTGATTTGGAAAATGGGGTGTCAAATAGTGTAATAAAAAATTTAGGAGATAGTAGTTTTGGAACTCCAATACAACTTGTTGAGAAAAATCAAGGAAGAACCTATGTATTTAATACTGCTTCAATATTAGGAACGGGAATAACGGCAGAAACAGTAAAAATCTCTCCGGTTATTAAAGGAAAAACTTGTGGGGTTATGGATAGTGTTGAATTAGAAAATTGCGGAAATTTTTAAAATGAATAGAAAATAAAAGAGAACAGGTAGATGAAAATGAATAAAAAAGCACAAATTTGGGTGGAAACAGTTATTTATACTTTGATTGCATTGTCACTTATAGGTGCAACTCTTGCATTTGTAAAACCAAAAATCCAAGAAATGCAGGACAAGGCTATAATTGAACAATCAATTGAAATAATGGATTATATAGACTCTACTGTATTCCAAATTGTGCGGGGCGGAGCGGGAAATACCAGAACAATGGATATCTCGCTAAAAAAGGGAGAATTACAAATAGATAGCATAAATGACCAAATCTTGTTTATTATAGACAATAGCAGGTATGAATATAGCCAAGAGGGCAAAAAGACAAATATAGGGAATGTTAATATTTTGACAGAATCAAAAAACAAATTGAATAGAATTACTCTTTCTTTAAATTATAGTAATTATGACATCTTATTTGAAAATGAACAAAAGATTAAAACTTTAACCGGAGCTCCTGTTCCATACAAGGTTTTATTTGGAAATCAAGGGGCAGAAACAATTCCAGGAAGTTCTGAATGGGTGTTAATAGGCTCTAACATACAAATTGTATTATGTGAAACTAATGTTATAACAATACAAGAAGATATTGTGCCAAGTTTAATTCCAGTAGGAACTTATTCAAATGAAGAATATAAATTAAATGTCACAACTAATGCCTTAGAATATTCTATAACACAAGCTATAGATGGTGAGGCATATGGTCTTGATGAAGATAGATTAGTTAGTTCAATTGATTGTACCCTTTATGACGAAAGAGGTGAATTTCCATTAATAAACATTTACGAATTATCAGATATTCCTGGTTCAACAGGAAAAATTAAAATAAACACTGAGATAGTTGGCTAAACCTATTTTGATTAAAAACATTAACAATATTGAAGTTTAATTAATAAGAGTAAGTTTAAAAATAAAAGAAACATTAAGTTTTAATAAATAACATAAAAAAGAGGAAATGGCGAAGGAAAATACAGATGTGAATGCAAATAGGGGCATGAATATGATTCAGAATAGAAGTGGTGCTAGTTATCCTCAACAACCTTATCCAACGCCACAGTATCTCCCCCAGCCTGTTCAAAGTCCTCAATATCAAAATCAACCGGCACAAAATTCTCCATATCAA
>CAZOFF010000002.1:0-757 GCA_964579165.1 Candidatus Woesearchaeota archaeon | reverse complement strand
AAAAACAACAGATGCCAATGGAAAATCAACAACAAATAAATCAACAATCCTCTCAAAATTATCAATATCCCAATCAGCAAATGCCAATGCAAAATAATCAAAACCAACAAATTCCCCAATATAACCAACAAGCCTATCTTCAGGCTTATCAACAACAAATACCCATGCAAGACCAACAACAAACAAATCAAATTAATCAGAATGGAAGGGATAATCAAAGAATGATAAAACAAGCGAAAAGAAAAGAAATTACGATTCAAAATTATCCTCGGCCGGAAATCGATTTTCATCCAGAGATTAAACCGATGAAAAAAATTAAGGATAAAACTCAAGTAAATACGAGATACACTCTAATTTCTCCTTTTGCGTTTGTGCATATCTATTGGAATCCAAAAATATCCGAACTTATGTATGAAGTAGAAGAGCCCCCATTGGAGGACAGAGAGATAGGTATATTACATGAAATTAAGGGTGCTATGAGAGAATTATTAAATTTTAATTTTATAATCGAGAAAAGTGAAGAGATGCTATTAGAGTATATTGACAGAATGTTTAAATTAATTGCGATTGAATTGAGATTGGAAATCCCCTATGAAAGTTATAGGAAAATATATTATTATCTGGCAAGAGATTTTTTAGGTTTTAATGAAGCTGACCCATTATTAAGAGATTATTTTGTTGAAGATATTGAATGTAACGGGATAAATACACCAGTTTATATTGTTCACAGACTTTATAGAAATATTAAGACAAATGT
>CAZOFF010000001.1:28480-37734 GCA_964579165.1 Candidatus Woesearchaeota archaeon | reverse complement strand
CAAAAAAACCGGTTATTAAAAGTCCAAAAATAAGTCCTGTTATAAAAACCACCAAAATTAAAATTATAATATAAATAATAAATAATCTTTTACTAACTAAAAAATCTAAGATTTTAATAAAAAAATCTTTTAGTAGCCTCAAAAATGGATCTTTTTCCTTTGATTTTATCTTCATTTTCTTAATAGAAAGAAATTTTATCTAAATAAGAAATTTTTATATCTGGAGATAATTTATTCAATTCCTCTCTAGCTTTATTCATTTCTTCAAATGAGTCGAAATCTATCAAAAATGAAACCTCTATGTCCTTCTCAACTTGATCAAATCTCTTTAAAGATAATGATGAGCTTTAATTTTTTAATATAGAAATTATTTCTGGTAATTTTATGCGCGAGCCTGATATTGTTAAATATAAATTTTGATCCTCCCCCTTTTGGATTAGTTTATGCCTTCCATAAATTAATAATGAGATGATTACAAAGGAGATTAGTGTAATTGTAAGTTGTCCTGCCCCTAAACCCAAACCGATGGCAATAACAAAAAAAAGAAATGCTAATTCCTCTGGTTCTTTAAATGCTGCCCTAAATCTAACAATAGATAGCGCACCAACCAACCCCAAAGATAATGCTAAAGAAGATTTGACAATCATAATGATTAAAGTGGTAGTTGTGGCTAAAAGAGCAAAGTTATGAGAAAATTTTTTTCTATTTGAAATTGATGTACCATAAACAACATAGAGCTTTCCTAAGATAAAAGATAGAACTATAGCAGTTAATAATGCAATTATTAGGTAAGAGTAATCTATTTGAGCTGGTTGACTAATTGTTAAAAATTCTTCAATGGTACCCCTTATCCCCGTAGTGTTTGCCATTTTTTACTTTGTCCTTCACAAATAGAATAAAATAGTCATTTTTAAACGTTTGCGAGGCATTATCTATATGTCAAGAACACTTGACAGATAACTCCACACTTTAGTGTGGAGTGTGTTCTTGAGCATCCAAAACACGAGCGCCTTTTCAAACTCCACCTTTTAATGGGGTGTGGTGCATCGTGTTTTTGATTTTTGAACTAGCTACTTTTTAACGAACCACCAATCAATATGAGATACAAAAAAATTTATTTTATTCTTTACACAAAATTCGGAAACGGCTCTTATCACCCCAGGAAAAGTACAATCAAAGTCATGACCAGCTAGAATACCTCCTTTCCTAAGCTTCTTATAATAAAGAGAAATATCTTTTTTAACAAATTCATAATTGTGATTTCCATCTATATACACAAAATCTAAGTTATTGGGAATTAAAGAGACTGCTTTCTCAGAGGTTTCCTTAATAAAGATAGCATTTTTATAGTGAATCAAAATTTTTTGGGCTTGAGTTTCGACTTTTTTTAATCCAAAAGAAGATGAATCATTCTTATCATAGAAAGTATAAGGATCCACTAAATAAAGTCTCTGAGGTTTTAAAGTTTTAAGCAAGCTCTTGGCATTTAAGGCCTTGTATGTTCCTATTTCTACTCCAATTAACCGGCCCTTTAAATTCCTCTCAATAAACTTAATAGAAGGCCTAGGAAATAAAAATCTTACTTGCAACCCCGATTTTTCTAGAAAGTTCCATATAAGATTCTTCATTTTATTGTACATTTTTTAAGTTTAAATTTTCAAAATCTTTTTTCATATATTTTAGTCTAAGGTTATTTGAACAATTAGGATAATGTTTTATAATCGGGTTTGATGATTTATCTTCTGGAACACTGTTCCATTTTTTATCTAACCACTTTACTTTTTTTAATAGGGGATTATTGTTCTTTTTGAATTCACTTCGTAATTCTTGAATAGATTTATTTAAGGGCCTTGCTAATTGATGTTTTTTCATAAGGAGTTTTTTTAGCATGTTAAATAAAAATCTAAGCTTGAATTTGTAAGATAACATTTCTATAAATTCCCTTTTTTGATTTATAACAATTATATCCTTGTACCCCAATAAATCTGCTACTGCTGCATTTTCCCAGATATTATTATAAAGATATTTTTTCATTTTCCAAACACGATTAAAAAAGTCTTTGCTCCATGCAGTATTTTTAACAACAAAAAAACCAGTGTTTGGGGTCTCTTTTCCGTTGATTTTATGTTTAACTAAATACAAATCTTTATCCCCTATCATCTCTGAGAGAATATTTTTATTAAAATTAACGAACATGGCATCTGCATCTACCCAGATTATAAAATTATAATCTTTTTTGCTTCTTAAAAGATAATTAATTAAGAATATTTTAGTCCAGGCTGGAGGACGAGAAATTTTTACATTTTGAAAAATTTTAAATCCCAATCCATTTTTGTTAGCATATTTTTTAATAGTATTAGCAGAAATTTTACCTATAGAATAAAGATTTTTATCAAAATAAGAAATTAAGATTGCTTTAGATTTAATCATTTTTATCCTTGTTTTACTCCTTTTATCCCAAGATTATACAACTTCTTTATAAACAAAGGGGAAAATAATTTAATGACATGTTTTGGCCTTAATGTCATCATCTTTTTTGTGCTAAATCTTTTTTTAAATTTTAAAGATTCCAACATAAAATAATATTTTTCAAAAATGTCTTGAGATACTTCTAAGCTCAATAGATGCTTTTTATTAAATTCTAAAAAACGTCTATTTTCTTTTTCATACATATCCTTATTTGCAAGATTATTTTTCAAAGAATAAAACCATACTGGAGTATTAGGCAATGGGGCCATTTGTGCAAAAACAAACTCGTCCCCTTGAAGATAGGTTTTAATAAAAGTATAGGTATCTATCATATCCTCTTCTTTTTCTTCTGGCATACCAATCATAAAAGCACCCAGTGGTTTGATATCATACTTTCTGCAGAGTTCTATTGCGTTTATATCATCCTCAAGAAGAATATTGTTCTTTAGTTTCGGTAGCATTCTTTTGCTTCCTGTTTCTATACCAAAAGAAGCCATAGTAACATTCATCTTTTTTAATAGTTTTACTATATCTTCATTAAAACAGTTTCCTCTAGCCATTATTCCAAATTCTATTTTTCCCAGAAGATTCTTTTTTTTCAATAATTCAATGATTTTTTCTATTCTTGGTTTATTCATAGTGAATAAATCATCATATATCATAATTTTTTTATAATCATATTTATAGTATAAAATTTCAATTTCTTTTACAACTCTCTCAGCAGAAAAGAATTTTATTACATTGCCCCAAAATTTTGTTGATGAACAAAAAGTGCAATTATAAGGACAACCCCTGCTAGTCAATAGAAGACCTGTTGGCTCAAAAGTTTCTGGATCTGAAAAAGATGGAAGAGTGTAGTAATCCATATTTAATAAATTCCTTGCAGGGATGGGGATGTCATCTAAATTTTGAACCCTTTCTCCTAATCCCGTAGTTATGACTTTGTTGTCTTGTCTTAATAAAAAACCCTTTATCCCTTTTAAATCATTTAAATTAATTCCTTTATTTTTATAGATACTCTCCAAAAATTTCTTGAATGTTATTTCTCCTTCTCCAATAATTCCGATATCAAAAGGAGATTTTTCAAAGGAGCTTTGTAGATTAGTAACGTGTATCCCTCCTAAGACTAATACTGCTTTAGAATGTTTTTTTATTTCCATCGCCAACTTTTTTACTTTCCAATGGTGGGGGCTAGTTGAAGATAAGCCAATAATCAGAGGTTTTTCTTTTTTTATTTTTCTGATTATTTCCGCGGAGTTTAATTGATCCAATATTTTGATATCTACATAAGGAAGATATTTTTTTACATAGGATGCAAGATAACATAAACCAAGGGGGGGAAAAGGATAAATCATGTAATCAGGGTTTATTAAAAAAACTTTCATAGATTGATTTAATAGACCGTATATTTAAGCTTTATTGCAAAAAAAGTGCATATAAAATGGTTACTCATTAAAGGTTATTTTTTTAATATTAATCGCCTTATTTTTTATTGCCTTTAACACAGAGAAATCGTGTTTGTCTAAACTTTTAGTTAAGAATATTAAAAGTGTATACAACAAAATAAAAAAGAATATTAATAATAAAAATCCAAGTAAAGAGTTGTTCATAACATCTTTAAAATAAATTAAAATACTGAGGGGGATTATAGAAAGAACAAAAATCTGTAGCATCTTTCTTCTAAAAGGAATTATCTTGACAAAAATATAAACTTCAATTAATAACATTATACTAAGCAAAACTGTTGATAAAAGTGTGGCAAACGCTGCCCCATTTATGCCATACTTGGGTATTAAGATTATATTAAAAATAATATTTATTAATGAAGCAAATACCAAATTTGCTAAAAGAAGCTTAGATTTCCCAATCATAGATACTAAATTGTTAGATAAAGGCACAATTGAAGCAGATATAAAAGCAACCAAAGAGAGGACCTTTAATGGGGCTATTGCTGACAAATATTCGCTTCCAAAAAATAGTCTTACAAACATACCTGGAAAGAAATAAAAAAGTAGGAATAAAGGCAAAACCAAAACAAAAATCCATTTTCCCACTTGTTTTGTGAGTTCTCTTACAACAAGTTTATTACCCTTAGAATTTTCTCTTGTTATTAAAGGAAAAAATAATTGCATAAATAATTCCGGAGCAATGCCCATTAAAGCGGCTATTGGGACTGCTGCGTTATACCACCCAACTGAAGTTGCATCCAACATATAACCAATAAAAAAAGAATCAATCCAAAAAAAGATAAAAGACATAGAACTCCAAAACATAAGTGGCCAAGAATAAGAAAAGAATTCCTTTCTAGTATTTTTAGCGGTTATTTTATCAAGATTATCTTTTATAAAAATATCTGAAAATTTATATCTTGCAATAATATAAGACATAATTAAAATACTTAATATACCCAGAAAATAAGAAAAGATTATTGAGTTAACTTTCATGCCCAATATCAAAAAGATTACTAATATAATTATTTTTACAATATTTGAAAGAATATTGGTTATAAATGAATACCAGCCTATCTGCTCGTAGGCTCTGATTAAAGAACTATATATATTAGCAAATATATAAATTGGAATTAAAAAACTGAATATTTTTAAGAAAATTATTAGGCCAGAATTATTAAAAATATTAAGAGAAATAAATCCTGCTGAAAAATAAAGCAAAATTGCGGCGATTAAACTAGTGATTAAAGAGAAATTAATGGAGAATCTAAAAATGTTATTTATTCGATTGTTCTCGTTCTTACCTCTAAAATAGGGTATATATCTCAACAAACCCATAGATAAACCAAAAGAAAAAAATGCAACCAGAAAACCGATTATAATAAATGCCAACGAAAATAATCCGTATACCTCTGCACCAAAATATCTGGCAATGATAATTCTATGCGCATAAGTTAAAACCTTAGAGATAATTAATCCGACTAAAACTATAAAAGAAGATTTGGCTAAAAGATTAAGCTTCCTAGAAATTTCAGTTTGATTCTTCTGATTTTTTGATTTATGCATCTTACCCCTTTAATCTATATTTAAATAATTTATAGATAGCAATTATTCCGTCTTTCCAATTAATCTTTTTACCCTCTTCAAATGATCTACAATTATAACTTATTGGAACCTCAATTATTTTGTACCCCTTTTTTATTATCTTAGAAGTTATCTCTGGTTCAAAATCAAATCTATTTGATTCAAACTTAATACCTTTTAATATAGAAGAATCCATCATTTTATAGCAAGTTTCCATATCTGTAATTTTTTGATTATAAAGAATCTTTGTTAGGAGTGTAAGAAACTTATTACCATAATAGTGAGATCTTATTAAAAATCCTTTTCTGGTTCCAAGCATTCTTGAACCATAAACCACTTTAGATTCCTTGTTTAATATTGGTTTTATTAATCTTTTAAAATCTTCTGGGTTATATTCTAAATCTCCATCCTGTATAACTACCACTTCTCCAGAAACCAAAGACATTGCGGTCCTAATGGCAGCCCCCTTGCCCATATTTTTTTTGTGATATAACGCTTTTACATTCTTGTGATTAGACACTATCTTTTTGATTATTCTTGGAGTATTGTCTTTGCTATGATCATCTACTAAAATTATCTCTTTTTTAACGTTAGGAATTATAACCCCATTTACTTTTTCTATGATTTCCTCTAGGGTTTTTTCTTCATTATAAACTGGGACTATTATAGACAACTTCATGTTTAAGAGATTGCATTTATCATTTAAGAACTTTTATACAATTCAAAAAATATAAATAAAATGACAAAAAGAGATAAAAAAACCTCTAAATAAAGTACCCCATGTGCAAATTTATCAATTAACGAATCAACTAAATTATATGTCTGATAATTATCAAATACTTCGCTTTTTGGTTTATACTCAAGAGGATAAAAGAAAAAAGAGTGGGAGGATTTGACAAAACCAGAAATACTGGGTTTAAGATAAAATGTCCCTTCATAAACTTTAAAATGTGCTTCACCATTTTGACCATTAATTGTTTTTATTAATTGAGCATTTTGTTCAAAGAAAGATACAAGTTGTTCCGTTGTTTGATTGAATTCTGGTTGGTCCTTGATTGAGCCCCAACCACTATCATCAGTAGCTGCCTCGATGAAATAAACATGCATTGGCACTTCTTCACCGGGAAATTGGTCTAAATTTTGACTCAAATAAATAAAATTACTGCTTTCTAAATAGGCCCTGTCCCAGAACATAAAAGCAGTTCTCCCACGATAAATTCTGCTATCGACTATTACTAAAGAATCTTCAGAAATAGACTCCTCTTTAAAATTAATTAGCTTGCCGATCTCATTGTTTCCAGTAACAGAACCTTCATTAAATTTATAAATCTGATAAAAACTAGAGAGAAATACTAATATTAATAAAAAAAGTGTGACTAACTTCTTGGTGTTTAAATCCGTGAATTTATTTGAGACATAATCAATTCCTCTTGCAGAAAATAGAGCAAAGAATAATGAAACAAAAACAAAATGATTTGGCAATAAAGATGTTGCAGCCAAAAATAAAAATGGAAATAAGAAAGATAAAAATAAAAGATATTTGAACCTGTTTTTTGATTTTGCTATCTCAAATACCCCCGCCATAGATAGTACAAAAATAGCTATAGACTCAAAAGAGAGAATTATCCTAAATGCAACCAAAATTCCCGGCAAACCTCCTTCATAAGAAACAAAAAGGGTTTTGAGACTAAATGGAGTCAAAGTATGGGATATGGAAGCGTATTGTTCTTCTGCTAAACCAAAGAATCTTGAGAATTGCAAATCTACAATTTGTTTATCTTTATATAAGAGATAATTGTATGTTAATACTGGAACAACCATTAATAATAATATCAAAATAGTATAAAGTGCCTGTTTTAATTTAAAATTATTATAATTTTTTTTATTGGAATAAAGCAAAAATAATAAAAATGCGGGAATAAATAACAATGCAATTTGTTTGATCATAATTGCCAAACCCAAAGATACCCAGATTGAGATAAAAAATATGCTCTTGTTAGTCTTTATAAAAAGAATCAAAAAATAAAGGCTAAGAAAGCTAAAAAAAGCCATTGGAACATCCATAACACCTATTGAGTTAAGTATGCTATACGAAGAGATTGCCATTATAGCCGCGGCGATTAAAGCCGTTTTTCTATTAAATATTTCCTTCCCAATAAGATAAATCAGTATAATCGAAAGACTGCCGAATAAAGCTGCTAAAAATCTGGCACCAAAAACCGTAACACCAAATATTTTCATGACTAAATCCGATAAAAAGAACCATAAACCATCTTGATCATGAATTTGCAATTTCCCAGAATCAATAAAACCAATACTATGTACAACATAACCCATTTCATCTGCGCCGAAGGGAATAGCCAAAGAAATAAGAACCCTAAATATTAGCCCAAATAAAAAAATAAGCACTATATATCTACGATTATCTTTGGAAAAAAGAAAATCAATAATACTATTTGTAAAATCTTTATTTTGATTTTTAGCCTCTTCCATTATTAAATCTTTTCGAAAACATTTAGTTCTTTATAGGATTTTAGTAGTTCAAACCCATTTAAATTAATTTCTGATTCATTGCTTATTGCATAATTAATTTTATCATAAGGAGTATTATCAACTATGGATTTACTGATTCCCCCCTTTATCCATATTTCTCTTCTGTTTTCGATATTAGACATTGAGCGAAATTCTTTTTCAAATAATATCGTCTCATTTTTTAAATAAAGTTTATAATCCTCTATACTTACCAATTCTTGAATATCCCCCCCCCAGTATATTCTGGCTAATTTGGCGTAGTAATCCTGGTTATTCCCCACAACAAAATATTCATCTGGAAAATCTTTAGCAATATTATTCAAATCTTCTTCTATAAATTTATCCATATTAGTGTAAACTTCCCATTTCCCCATGTTTTTTATTAGATATTTTAACTCGGGGGAATTGGTAGAGTATTGAATTTGAATTATATATGTAGAAGTTATTGCTAATATCAAAAGTATTGAAAAGATTATTTGAATTTTAAATTCTTTAGAGCTCATAATTGGAGATAGATTCAATAAAATTATTGGAATAATTAATAGAGTATATCTAATCTGAGGATTGGACAAGATTAATAAAATTGATAATACAAGGAAAATTATTGTTGGCTTATTTGTTTTAAATTGTTTTCTTGAAAAAAGCTTGAACGTGAACAAAGGCAAGATTAAAATAATGGGAATAAGATTTACAAAAGTTTTAACCGTGTGCCCTCCATCTCCACTAATGCCATTCCATAATAAATTAGTTAATGTACCAAAAAAACTTTTAATTAAAGTAAATAAGAAAAAATTAAATAAAATTTGATCGAGAACAAATCTTGGTATTAGACCTATAAAAATAAATGAAACTAATAGCAAAAGATGAAACACTTTTTTATCCCACATAAAAGGAATAATCAAAAAAAATCCAAAAAATAGTATGGTATCCCAAAACACAAAAGAGAGTCCAATTAAAATACCGGAATAAATAACATTTTTTATTTTATTATTTTTGTTGTATTCTTTTATATAATAATAAGCCCATAAAAATAATAAACTAGAAATCTGAACCGGATTAATCCAGGGTGCCATATACCAGAATATTGGTGCGGTAAGGCTCAATAATAAAGCCCGTTTATCTTTCTTAGATAGGATATAAAGACTTAAAACTATAAGAGACAAAAATACTAACGACATAATTTTAATTAAAATAAAACTATTTGACAAACTAACTAGGGGG
>CAZOFF010000001.1:11962-28470 GCA_964579165.1 Candidatus Woesearchaeota archaeon | reverse complement strand
GAATAAATTACCAGACAATCTTTTTCCTCACCCACTCACAAAAATACTTCTGGAAGATTATAAACAAGGTTTTCCTAAAGAAGGAAAATACGTCGGGAAAATGGATAAAACTATTTGACAAACTAACTAGTGGGGATAATAAAAACCCATAAAAAAAAGAATGGGAAGATCTAATTTTTGCAGGGTAATCCCCTGAAAAAAACTTAGCAACATTGGCGTAATCATCCACATCTGTTAATCCAACATATTTTGTAGAAATAACTAAAGCTAAAAGAAAGATAAAAATTATGCAAGTTAATATCCAGATTGATTTATTATTCAATTTTTTATTATTTTTATTGTTGTTAAATTTTGATTTTTTCATTTTCTATATATTGTTTATACCAAATTTGAAAATTAATTAAACTCCATAGCTGTCTTGAATAGAACAATTTTGATTTATTAAAATTATTATTTATTTTATGGATATAATTATAGTCGAATATCTTTTGTTTTTCTATAAATCTTTTGGATAATAATTCTTCTTTAACATTTATAAGTTCGTTGTTAAACCAATGATTTATTGGCACAAAAAAATGTTTCTTTTTTCTGGTTCTAGTTTCATTAGGTAACTTGTTTTTGATTGCTTTTCTAAAAATGTATTTATCCTTATGAAAAAACTTAAGTTTCAGATTAAAGGGCATTTTGTAAGCCAATTCTACCAGTCTATAATCTAAAAATGGTACTCTTCCTTCTATAGCAAAAGCCATAGTATTTTTATCAAGTTTCATTAATAAATCATCAACCATATTCCCCTTGAAATCAAAACGTAGCAAATTGTTTAATTTTAGAGGACTTTCTAAGTATTCTTTGTTCTGAATTTCTTGATTATTTAATAAAAATGTTTTTTCCAATAATAATTCCCTTTTTTCAAGAGTGTTGAATATAGATATTTGCTCAAGGTATTGATTACTAATCTCTTTAGATAATATAAAATTATGAAATCTTTCCAAACCTTTTTCTCCAAGTTCAGAGGAAAATTTAAACAAATTGTTTAGATAAGATTTAGGTACATTTTTTACAGTATTAAAAATGGTTTCCTTGAGAATTTTAGGAAGAAGTGAAGTAAATCTTTTATGGATATTCATAAATTTATATTGCGGATAGCCGGCAAATAATTCATCTGCCCCTTCACCAGTAAGGATAACTGTACAATATTTCTTAGTGTATTGGGATAATAAGTAAATTGGCAAAGAAGTTGGATCCGCCATTGGTTCATCTAAATGATGGACAATAGATGGAAGGTATTTTATTGAATTTCCATTAATAACTAGTTCATGATGATTTGTTTCTAACTTATCTGCTAAAAATCTTGATTCTTCTAGTTCGTTATAATCACTTTGGTCAAAACCAACTGAAAATGTTTCTACTGGTTTATCAGTATAATCTTTCATTATTGAAACAATACTTCCAGAATCTACACCCCCAGACAAATAGGCTCCAAAAGGAACATCAGACATTAATCTAATCTTAATTGAATCCTTTAATAGAGAATTTATTTTGTTTAAAAAAAAGCTTTCACTTTTTTCTTCTTCTTTTTTAGGCACGTCCCAATAAATTTGTTTTTTTATTACTTTTTTCCTTTTTAAATCATAAATTAAAAAATGTCCGGGTAATAATTTTCTTATTCCTTTGAAACAAGTTTCTTCCAAAATATTTGCTCGAAAAGTTAAAAAAGAAGAAACCCCATTAAGATTGACTTCTCTTCTTATAGAAGTATCTTGCAAAATTCCTTTTATCTCTGAACAAAAAATAAATTTTCCAATTGAATTAGCAAAATAATAAAGAGGCTTTATTCCTGCCCTATCTCTTGCTAAAAATAAAATTTGATTTTTTGAATCATATATAGCAAAAGCAAACATGCCATTCAATTTTGTAATGCAATTGATTCCTTCTTCTTCATAGAGATGAACAATTACTTCTGTATCTGTATTTGATTTGAATATGTGTCCTTTTTTTTCTAATTCTTTTTTTAATTCCTTAAAATTATAAATTTCTCCATTAAAAGTAATCCAAAGAGTATTATCTTCGTTAGAAAGGGGTTGTTTTCCTTGTTTGGATAGATCTATAATAGAAAGCCTTCTATGCCCAAGACTTAAGTTTTTATCAATAAATGTCCCCTTATCATCCGGACCCCTATGCTTAATTTCATTAAGTATTTTATTCAAAAGAATTTTATTATCCCAATTAAACCCACAAATTCCACACATTTTATTTAGACCTTTTTTTAATATTGTATAATCTTCCAGTATTTTGAAAATAACTTCTAGAGACAATTTCAGATAAAAATCCAAAAACTAAGAATAATAATCCAGATATGCCTAACACTGCTGATAACATCAATAAGGGTCCTAACTCTAATGAACCAATGATATTTGCCTTAATTACTTGTTCAATAAGAATTAAAATTGCTAAAGACCATTGATATATCCCTATTCTTCCAAAGAAATGTAGGGGTCGGCTAGAGTAGCTTGCCCAAAATTTTAAGTAAAGTAAGTCTAAAATACCATTTAATCCTCTTTTAAACCCATATTTGGTTTTTCCAAATTTTCTTTGCCTATGATTGACGAGAGTTTCTCCAACTTTATATCCTTTAAAATAAAGGTAGGCAGTAATGTATCTATGAAGCTCTCCAAAAAGTTCAAGATCTTTTATACATTCTTTTTTATAAATCTTTAGAGAACAACCATAATCATGCAAAGAATCACCGATGATTATCCTTCTTAGGTTATTTATTATTCTTGAGGATATTTTCTTAAAGAAAGCATCTTTTCTATCATACCTCCATCCAGAAACAACATCATAACCTTGATTTATTTTTTTAATTAACCTTGGAATATCCTTAGGATCATTTTGTAAATCTCCATCCATTGTAACAACCAAATCTCCAGTACAATGCTCAAAACCTGCTTTTAATGCAGCTGTTTGCCCAAAATTTCTTCTTAATTGTATATATTTTACAAATGAATTCTTATTACTAACTTCTTCTATTACTTTTTGAGTGTTATCAGTACTACCATCATTGATAAGTATTATTTCATAAGATTTAATTTCCTTCTTAGTTAGGAGGAAGATTAAAATTTCCTTAAGTTCAGAGCATAATAAAACTATATTTTCTTCTTCGTTATAAATGGGGATAATTATAGAGATCCTCGGGTTTTTTAACATAAAAAAATCAATTTTAATGGGTTTAAGAAGTTTTGTGAGGTAAAATACATGTTATTTTTATTACGCATAATAGTTAAAAATAAATCTTAATTTTTTGTACTGGATTATATCATTAATTAAAGAAAATTTGAATATCCTATCCCAGTAAGTTGTTTGATAAAATAAATCCAAAATAAGATGGAATGCAAAACCTGTTATTACGAATAATAATAAAAAATTATTGAAGATTATAGCCAATATCCCCAAGATTGCAATTAATTCTATTCCATGAAATATATAAACACCAAAAGATAGTTTATTTCTTTCACTTCTTGGAAGATTTAAAAAAAAATTTTCTTTTGATGTGTGAAACTTATAAGCCTTGAAAGGATTCAGGTCTTTTTTTATTGCAACATAAATTAAGTAATGGTCAAAATCTATTAAAAAACTTGATAAGAAGATAATCAATGTGCCTGTAATTCCTATTTGAGGAGATAAAATATATAACAAAAATGAAAATATTGCACCTAAAATAATATGTTGTGATGGCCTCATAATGGTGTTTTAAAGATTTTATTTAAAAGGATTATGTATTAAGACTATTCAAAAAAGTAATATTAATCAGTTTCTATTTTTCTAATAATATCTGTGAAAGCAGGCCGAGTAATAAGAACTCCAACAGTTATCCCAATTAAAGTTGTTATTGCAAATCCCTTGAATAATCCGGCTCCCGCCCAGATTAGAGGGAGCATTGAAACTACCCCAGTAAAATAAGCTCCCAATATAATTGCAAAAGCTCTTTTCAATCTTTGATTTATATTCAAATGTTTGCTATGTTTTGACTCATCTAATATGATTATTTGTTGATCTATTCCTGTTCCGATAGTAGCTAAAATTCCTGCAATACTCGGAAGATCAAGATTCCAACTAATAAAAGAAGCTATGCCAAGAATGATAATAATCTCCGATGTGCTTGTAAGAATTAAAGCCAATGAAGCTTTTATTTTTCTATACCTCCCAAAAATTATAATAGATACTGCAACTATTGCTGCTAAACCTGCAATTAATATTGATCGAATAAATTCTTTTCCTAAAGAAGGTGAAATTGTATCAAGTTTAACAATCTCTAATTTAAAGGGCAACCCGCCGGTTATTAGAATAGTTTGTAACTTACTCATAGATTCTTTTGCATCTAAAAGCGCGTCTTGTTGAGTTAACCCCGTCCCAGACCCCTGAATTTGGATTTGAGTAGTTACTCTTCCTTTAAGCCCTTCTGAAATAAGAAGACTATCAACTAGATTATCGTCAACATATAAATCAAGAGTTTTTGAGAGATATCTCCCAGAGGAAGTAATATTTGTTTCTAAATATTTTGTTATGTCTGCATGTCTTTGTGCAGCTTCTTCACTCAAATAAACAGAAAAATCAAAATTACAAAAATAGGTTCCATCTCCTGCTTGATCACAAGATCTTACTCCTGCACATGTAGCATCATTTTTGCATACATCTGCAACATCTCTTTCCCCCCCAATAAATACTATTTCATCGCCTATTTTAGCCTCAAACTTTCCTTGTTGAGCAACCAATTCTTCTAAATCTCCCGGAGTAGCACCTGCAATTTCAATCAACATAAAATGATCTCCAGAAAGATCAGAAACAGGAAGGATTTTTACATCTTCTAAACCATAAACATTAAACCTATTTCTGGTAGTATCAATTAAATCGCTTAATTCAGAGGAAGTTAAATCTGCATCTTTGGCCTTAACTAAAGCTCTTGCCCCCCCGGATAAATCCAAACCTAATAAAACATTTGTTTTGGGTATGTCTGAAACAATAATTTTTGGCATTTCATCTGAAAAAAAAGTATAGTCCGAATCTTTTGTAGAGATAATGGTTTTTACTTTTTCTTCAGAAGGAAATTTTTCTGTAATTATTTTTGTGAAATCTTTAAAATTATTTATTTTATTGCCGTCAATAGAGGTAATAATTTGCCCCTGACGTAATCCCATATCAAATGCTGTTGAATTTGCTTCGATATGAGTAATTATTACTCCCTTTTCTAAAAATGTGGGGGGGAAACCGAAAATAGAGAGTAAGGAAAATACAAGCACTATAATCAAAAGCCAAATTTTCCAAGTAAACTTTAATTTCATTTTACACCTCCATGTTTATTTTCTGAGTGCTCAATATACCATTCCAATAATGAAAGATTAGTCACCCATGTGTTGAAAATATCAAAAAAAAGTCCAATAACAATTACGGTAAAAATTTGACTAAGGATAATTGAAAAAGGATTTACTATAATTAAAGCAATAGAAATCGCCACCAAAGATGTTAAGGTCATAGTTATTCCTGTCTTAAAAGCACCAAAAATCCTTTCATATAAATCTCCCTCGCGTCTTTTTAATAATCTTGTTGTAAGGAGTATATCTGTATCAACACTATAACCAATAAGCATTAAAAAAGCTACAATTCCTCCAGAAGACATTTCTATTCCGAGTAAATTTACAGTTACTAATGTCATTAATATATCTGCAAAAGCAGATAAAATAACAACTCCGCTGGGGATAAGATTCCTAAACAAGATAAAAACTACAATTGTCATAAAAATAAAAGCAAGCAAAATTGCAAAAATTAATTGTTTAAAAAAACTTTGACTTAATGCCGAACCAGTAAATTCAAAACTACTATTTTCTTCATTTAATTCATACCCTAAATATTCTTCCAAAACATTTCTTGTTGTTTCAGAATCGGATTTGGTTTCTAAGACGGTAGCTTTTTGTTCGTTTGATATTAAATCATAAATTTCTCTAACATTTAAATCTTCTAATTTATCACTTAAGGAAGATTGTATCACACTACTTGGAGCAGTCTTACCAATAATTGTAACAGTGGTTCCGCCAGTTAATGAAATGTCTTTATAAAAATAATCCCCAGTCGAATTATAGAAATAAAACAGATAACCAAAACTAAAAATTAAGAGAATAATTGGGAGGACTAACAAGTGTTTATAATACTTTTTATGAAATTCTTTGAAAGAAAATGATTTTGTTTCCTTTTTCTCTTGAACATCTCTCTTGTCTTGCTTGCCTTGATTTATTTCTTCATTTTTCTCTGATTCATCTGTTTTATTGATTGATTCATCCATATTGTCGTTCCTTGTGTTTTAGATGCGCCGGCCGGGACTCGAACCCGGGCCATCTGCTTGGAAGGCAGAGATACTAGCCACTATACTACCAGCGCATAAATTAAATATTATTAACTTAGTTTTAAAGGTTTTCTATGTTAAATAATTCTAAAAAAATACGTTATTTCCTTTTAAATTCATATGCATCTTTCACAGTTAGAGCAAGTAAAGCATTTAGAAACATAATGAATCCAAAATAAATAAATGCAAACTTAAAGGGTAAGAATAATAATATGCCTGCTACAGGTAAAGTACCAAAAAAGTACCCTGCATCTATGGTGGTATTATATATTTCATAGTATTTATCCCTTTCAGATTCATTAATTATATCAAAGAAATAAGCTTCCATTGTAGGTTCAATCATTGAGACAAATATACCTGCAATAATGAATAATCCTAGTAAAACAAAAATGTTTGATATAAAAAAAGCAAGAAAGGCCACAAAACTCAAGGCAAGAAATCCAATTAAAAACATTTTTTTGAATCCATGCTTTCCAGCCATTTTTCCAAATTGATATTCTAAGAATATTAAAGGAATCATTATTATACCTAAAAATAGTCCTACAGAAAGGTCACTTAAACCGTTTTCGATCATATAAACAGGTATATAAACAAAAATTAAAGACCACCAAAGCGTTACTGCAGAGCCAAGAGCATAGACAATACGCCTTTTCTTATTCTTAAAAAAATTGAAAAAAACTTTAAATCGATTTTTATCAACTCTTTTTGAAACTCTTTCATCTTCAATATTAAAAAATCTAAAGAGGCTAACAGATAGTAATATCATCATTGCTGCAAATAAAAAAACACCTTTAAAACCTATTTTTTGTGCAATAAATCCTGCTAAAAATGATGCTAAAAACCAACCAGAGTTCATAACAGAATACATAAAGCCTTCTGATTTTGAGACATCCCTATTTTCTGCGGAGTCTCTTACAAGTATTCCAAATGAACTTACTCTCAAACTGGTGAATATAGACATTAGAGCCCCAAGAATTAAAATTACATAAATATTTGAAATGATTGAAAAGAGAATGTAGGAAATAAATAAGAATAATAGCGATATTAAAACAAGGGTTATTTTTTTATTCTTTTCAATAAAGGGGATAAAGAACAAGTAAGCCAAAACACCTATAAGAGTAAATCCAGTTATTGCAAATCCCACATAAGATGCATTATGAAAAAAAGATTCTAAATATATGGACCAAATTGTTGCAATTGAAGCAATTGCAATTACAGTAAAAAAATAGGCCATACCTATTTTGCTTATTTTATTAAATCGTATATCTCTTTTTAATCGATGAAACATAAACTATTAAGGAATTTATTGTTTTTAAATTTATAAAAAACGCGCTCGGTAGGATTTGAACCTACGACCACCACATTAGGAGTGTGGTGCTCTATCCAAGCTGAGCTACGAGCGCATATAATTTTAAAATACCTTAAGAGTTTAAAAAACCATATGATTGTCAAATTTTTTGGAGGAATTGATTTGATTGCGGGTTTGCTATTAATTTTTTGGGGTAGTAATAATAAATTAGATATAGGCATAATAATTTTTTTAGCAATTGTTTTATTTTTAAAATCACTTATTGGCTTTTTAGAAAATTTTGGGAGTTGGATTGATTTTCTAATAAGTATATTTATTTTTCTAAGTTTTATTCTATCACTCCCAGAAATAATTTTTATTTTATTAGGATTACTTATATCTCAAAAAGGGATTTTTAGTTTTATGTAGGAAGGTTAAGCGAAGGAAACCTCTGGTGTCATAGTGTCTTTATTGAAGGAAGGTTAAGCGAAGGAAACCTCTGGTGTCCTCGCTCGCAATGCGGGATACAGGATTCGAACCTGTGTAGGCACTAAGCCAACAGATTTTGAGTCTGTCCCGTTTGACCTCTCCGGCAACCCCGCATAGACCTCTATAATATCAGGCCATGTCAAAATGTATCCTGATTACAAGAGATAAAGCCTATAAAAAGATTTAGAATTTTTTAATTCCAATTAATAACTTAATATTTTGTACCAATTTTCACTCATGATCTTTTTTATATCTCTTCTTAATTAATAATTGAGAAAACAACCATTAATTATGATTATAGAAGAGGTTTTGGTTATTAGCTTAGTTTGTTTTTACTTCTGTACTAGCCTTATTATCAATTTAGTTTAATCTTATCAATCTGAGACAAATAAGAATGCCAAGATTCATGGTTTTACTTGACAGAAACAAAATTTTTTAGAGTTTTTTAACAACCGAATTCAAATCTTTTTTTAGTTCTTTTACAATTGTTGGGATCATTTTATTTGATTCTAATTGTCCAAAGGATTCTACAAAAACTATGATTTTATTAGATGGGGTTAGAGTGATTTTTAAATTTGAGAGTTCATCTTGGCAAGACTCACAAATATCTAATTCATAAGTTTTATTATTCTCTATTTTTTTGCCATTGACGCAATTACTATAACATCTCAAAAAAATTTCAGAAATTTCCTTTGCTTTGGCATCTGTTTTAAGTGTTAAAAGATTTCTATAATAAATTAACCCCGGAGTAAATTTTGCATGTTCATTCCCATTTCCAACTTTAGTTTGAGCAATCAATTCTAATTCTTGATCTTTATTTAATATGGCCAATGGAATTTTGTCATAAACAACTTCAATGTCTCCTTTTAATTCTCCAGAATATACTACCCCTGGTTTTGAAACAGATAATTTTAATTTTATCTCCTTGTCTGAAATCTTATTAACCTTGAGGGGGATGAGACCCAATCTATGGGCAATCGTTTCGTCATAAGAAGCAGAATCATTCTTAAAAATTTCTACTTCATCTATAGCAACTACTTGAATTTGATTTAAATACCTTCTAATTGCATTAACAAGATTCTCACTTGTTTCGGTTATAAAATTAAAACTTGCATTATCCGAATTTGAATGTGCCATTTTAAGTTAAAATAAATTTAGTTTAAAAGGCTTTTTAAGGCCTTCTTCCACGTCTTCCTCCTTTCTTCTTGGGTCCACCCCTTGGAACTCTGGTCGAATCAATTATACTGATTATCTTAAAACCTTCTCTTGAAAGACTCTTGATTATTGCATTGGCCCCTGGACCCGGAGCAGGAGAGCCGGTTTTGGCCCTTATTTTAATGTAAAGCGAAGTTATTCCTGAATCTTTAATATTTTCAGCTAGTTTCTTTGCAATAAACATTGCAACAGTTGGATTCGCCTTTAATCTTGAATGTTTTGTGACCATCCCTCCTGTAACCTTAGAGATAGTTACTCCAGCCATATCTGTAACATGCGCAATAGTATTATTAAATGAAGTATAAATATTTACAATAGCTTCAATGTCTTTTTTCTTTTTTGTCTTTATTTCTTTGCCTTGTTCTTTATCTTTGATATTCTCTTCAGAATCTTCTACTTCTTCTGTGTCTTCTTCTTTATCTTCTGTTTTATCAATTAAGTCTTCTTTAACTTCTTCTTTACTCATCTTCTTCTCCTTCTTCAGCTTCCATTAATTTTTCTACTTCTTGTTCATTTATAATTTTTTCAGATTCATTTGATTCTTCAGTTTTAGTTCTTTTCTTAGATGTTTTCTTCTTTAAAGTTATCTTATTTTCTAATTCTGTCGGAACAATATATGAAGGGATATTAACAATTTTCTCTCCCACTAAAACATGTTTATGGGTAATTAATTGCCTTGCAGATTTAGAGGTATTTGCTAATTTTTTATCCACTAAAATAGTTTGCAATCTTCTTTTAAGATAATCTCTTTTTTCTAATGATAAAACGTCACCAATAGAGCCGACTTTAAAACCCTGGTGATTAAGTTTAACAAAAAAATTTTTTTGATCTTCCGGGGAAGAAGATAGTAATCTTTTGGCCTTCTCTCTTATCAACTTTACTTTAGCTTCTGCCTTCCATATCTCTTTTTTATTTTTGAGGCCAAACTCTTTTTTTATTTTCTTTTCTTCATCAATTCTAACCTTATCAAAAGGTCTTTTTGGCCGAGAATAATTCTTATGTTTTTTTATCATTTTTAATCTGTTGATTTCTTAACTTTCTTTTTAATTCCAGACCCTTTTTTTCTATTTCTTCTAAAATTGCCTTTAGTTCTTTGACCTCTTACCGTTAAACCTGCTGCGTGCCTTATGCCCCTATAAGATTTAATTTTTTTCAACCTTTTGATATCAAAATCTTTTTGCAATTCCAAATCAGAGCCAATTAAGTGTTTATTTTCCCCTGATTCCGGATCAAATCTCCTATTTAATAAAAAATTATGAATTTTTAGGTGCTTAATAAAATCCGCTATTTTAGCTAATTCTTCACTTGTTAATTCGCCTATTCTTTTATCTTTATTGAGTTTAAGAAAGTGACACACAGCATTAGAGATGGCCCAAGAAACACCTTTGATTTTTGTCAATCCGGGATATAATTTTGATTTACCTTCTATATCTTGGGAGAGTATTCTTACTATCCTTTCTTCTTTCTTTTCTTTTTGTATAAATCTAGATTGTTCCATTTTTCTTAAAACTATAGTCTTGTTCAAAAACCTTTTGGTTAAAATTTTAAGGTTTTTACATAATTGTTGAACAGAAGACCTTTTTAAATGTTTTTTTATTAAAAACTTCCTATGTTTTATTGCTGGTCAAGGCAGACAGTTTGTTTTGAAGTTTTTGTGGCAGAAATAAAAGGCAATTGTAAAACAATTGTCTGCCATTTAAATGTGGCGTTTTACTTTTATTTCTGTATTAAAAACCCTTAAAGTACAAATAATCTCTGTCTTTCTTGTTGAAGCAACTCTTCAATAATCCTTTTTGCAATTGCTTTTTCTGGATTAGGAATACTTTGTAACCTTTCTTTCATTTCCACAAATGATATAAATGGTTTTCTCTCTCTTTCTTCAATAATCTCTTTCATATGTTTTTTGCCAAAACCCGGGATAAGTTCTATTTGATGAACTCTCTTGTTTATTGCTTGGGATTTATTAAAAAAATCTACAAATTTGTTTTCATTTTCCTGAACAATCTTTTCTACTACCTCTTGTAAATTATCTTTTGCAGATTCAGTGATTTTATCTGGGTTTAATCTCCCAAGAATGTAATAAATCTTAGTCCTTTTACCTTCACCTATATAAACTACTTCTCCTAATTCTAAATTTTCTCCTTTTCTAGGCACTAACTCTAACAACGTAAAATTTTTGCTTCCAAGAGCCTGAGCTATAGGCATCATCTTTCTTTCTAACGGGTATCCATTCGGTAAAAAATCTAGTATTATCGCTGTTTCTTCTTTTTCCATTTTCTTTGTTATTTGTTAGTTTTAAATATGTTGAGTATTTTATTTGATTCATTTTCGTCTAATCCTACATCTATAAATATCTTATTTAAATCTTCTAGATTATCTGGCATCAAATCAATTAGTTTGGCAATATGTTCAGCTTTTACTTTAAGCAAGCCAAGCTCCTCTATTTCCTTTCTGACTTTTTTGGCAACCTTTATATCTTCTTTTACAAATTTGTTGCTAAATCCCTTTAATTCTGAATTTTCTGCTTTTGCCACTTCCATTAAATGTATGGCTTCAACTGTACTTAAAGGAAAACTGTTTTTTATCATTTTTAATTAAGAAAATTAAGCATTTATTTTTTTTAAATGTATTGGAGCAATAATAAAGGTTTTTGATTTATTTTGATCTTTAATTTCTACTAAATATGCACTTCCTCGTTTTTCTTTTACCTTTCCTGTTCTGCCTTGCAATCTTTTGGGAAATGAAGAAGAAAGGCTTTTTTCAATTATAACTGATACATCATCCCCTTTATTTAATTCTTGAAAGTATCTGCTAAATTGAATCTTTCCTTTGGTTCTTATATTTTTTTTATTTGCCATAACAGTCACAGAAAAAAGCCATTTAAAAATGTATCTTTTTGCTTTAAAATAACCCCCTTTACAATTAGTATTACACTAGATAAGATTGGAATTAAAACAGAATAAGTCTTAGACTTTAGTTAAGAACCATGTGTTAAATCGCCGTTTGCTCTGGCTGTTTCCATATTATTAACGATGGTGTCAAACATCTTTTTTCCAAATACCCCCACTCCACATCTTTCACAAAAATCAATAACACTATTATCCTCCACACCCACACCACAATAAATGCATTTTTTTGTCATGCTTATTCCCTTTTTTATTTTGATTATAATAAAAATGAAAAATGCTTTTTAAAGATTTATGTTTTGATTTAAATTAATTCTTAAACCAAGAAAGAGTATTTATTTGAGTTTTATTCATATCTTAATGCATCTATAACATTTGTCTTGGAAGCTCTCCAAGCAGGCATTAAACCTGAAAGAGTTCCAATTAAAAATCCAAAAGTTAAACATCCAAGAATTAACCATAATGGGGCACCAATTCTCAATAAATTGGTATTTAGATAGTTTATTGCAATGAACTCAATAATCTTTCCCACACCAAAACCAAGAAGAACGCCAATTGCAGCACCAATAAATCCAAGCAGACCTGCTTCAATTAAAAAGAGTAACATTATATCTTTATTTCTGGCACCAACTGCTTTCATTATTCCTATTTCTTTTGTTCTCTCAATTACACTTGTATACATTGTATTTGCAATGCCTATCCCCCCAACAAGAAGGGATATTGCGGCTATTCCTCCAAGAAATGCAGTAATAATCAATAATATCTGACCAAAAGTTTCTAATAATTGACTAGGACTTAAAAGGCTGTAGTCTCTTGTTTTTTCATCTACATCTCTGAAATTATCTAATTTTTTTTTAATGGCTTCGGAAACAACTTCTAAATTCTCCCCTTCAGTTATTTGAATATAAATGGCATCAACCCTATTGCTTGAATTAAAAAGATTTTGAAAGGCTTCAAAGGTCATATATATATTTTGATCATCACTGGGATTTCCAACGGGGTTTACAATTCCCATAACTTTATACTCCTGGCCATTGAGAGTTATTTTATTTCCAATTTCTATTTCTTTTTTGAATAATAAATTATCATTGTAAAGACTACCAATAATAACACCACTATCATCCCCATACTCTATCATTTTCCCCTGATTAATTTCTAAACCACTTGCTTCCATAAGTGTTTCAAAAGCTTGCTTATCTTTAGTATTCATTCCTGCAACAATAAAATATCTTGCTCTATCATTAAATTCTATTTTGGTGGTTCCGATAGTCATGTAACTTACTGCCTTAACCCCAGAAACTTTCTTAATAATCTCAACATCATCTGTTGAAAGTTCAACTGCAACGGCACTTGTTCCAGGGGCACCTAATTGACCTTTTGGTTGAATAAATAATTTATCAACCCCTAATTGATCAAATTGTTCTTGTATTGCCCCCTGTAATCCGAGGGAGAGAGCAATTAATACAAAGATAGTTGCAATACTAATAAAAATGCCTAACATAGTTAACCAACTTCTTAATCTCCTTTTTTTAAGATTCCTTATTGCAAGATTAAAAAAATCTTTTATCATTTTTGAATATTAATTTCCTCTTATTGCATCAACTGCATTTAATTTACTTGCTTGCAAAGCGGGCCATACTCCAGAAACAATTCCTACAATAAATGAAAATAAAATTGCGGAAAGTAAAAGGGGATAAGATGGTTGGACTGTTAAAATAGTTGTTCCGAGAGCACTATTTGCAGCAAAGGCAGCAAATAGTGCAAAACCAAGTCCAATTAGAGCACCGATAATTCCTCCGGCTAATCCCAGCAATCCTGATTCAATAAGAAAAATAGAAAGGATATCTTTATTCTTGGCTCCTATCGCTTTCATTATTCCTATTTCTTTTTTTCTTTCTAAAACACTTGTGTACATAGTGTTCATTATACCAATTCCTCCGACAAGAAGAGATATCGCAGCTATCCCAATTATAATCAAATTTACAATATTTAACACGGTAGTTAATGCTTCTGCACTTTCTAAAGGAGTGTCGACGGAAAAATCTTCTTCACCAAGTTCAAGATTCCTATCCCCTCTCATTTTTTCCTTTATCCTTTCTGCAATTTCTTGAATTTGATCTGCATTTTCAACCCTTGCAGCAATAATATCAATTTCATCACCAATTTCAAGAAGTTCAACTAAATCTTCCTCGGGCATAGTGATCATCTGATTCATAATAAAACTATTGAGAGGTTTAGCAATTCCAATTACTTCAAACTCCTTATTATTAATTAAAATCTTGTCTCCGCTTGAAATATCTTTTTCAAATTGAGCTTTTATATCACTACCAATAATAATCTTCCCCCTATCGCTTTCTCGAAGCAATCTGCCTTCCTCTATTTTCATATTCAAGGCCTCATAAGTAAATTCTACCTCAATGTTATCATCCGGCAAACTAATTAGATAATTATATTTTACTTCTTCATCATATTTTACTGTTGCCACTCGGATATATCTTTTAACTGCAATTTCAACACCTGGAACATCTTTTACTATCTCTAAATCACGTTCGGTTAATTTTTCGACAACATCACTTCCCGGGGGGCCCATTCCAGTTCCCGCATTTTGTATGGATAAAATATCTGCAGATAAAACTCCTAACTGACCTACTACTGCAGTTTTTAATCCAGAACCTAAAGAAATCAGACTAACAACTGCTGCAATTCCAATAAATATTCCAAGAATTGTTAACCAACTTCTCAATCCTCTATGTTTTAAATTTCCAAAGGATAAAATAAGATAATCATTCATGAAGATTACCTACCTGAATTTTTATTCTTTCTGCTTTTTTTAATGGATCTATATACTATCCATGCCACGATTATGAAGCCCACCAAACCAAAATAAATGAGGGTATTATTTTTTTGTAATAAGCCTAATTCTAATGCTTTTTCTCGTGAATAAACCTTCACCGGAAGATTGATTGTTTCTGACTGAATATTATTATAAAAATCTTTATATTCAACGAAAGCACTTATTTTTGCATTTTCATTTTTAAAAATAACATCAAAAGTAGCTTTCTCAAAATCATCAGAATCTATTCTTCCAAGATATTCTTCATTTGGGGACAATAAATCAAACCCAGTTCCAGAGATTTTGACATAAACGAATCTGATATCTCCTAGTCCTGTATTAATAACTTTAAAAAAAATTTTCCCTTTTTCACCGATAATATTTTTCTCAGTTTCAATAGAATAAGATAATTCCGTTTTTGCCCCAACAGTTACCCCAAAACTTCCAATTTTCTCAAAGTTTTCTGTACCAATTTTGTACTTTAAGATATAAGGGATATTATAATCTCCCGGAGAAATTGAACTTGAAGCTTTGATAACAAAATCAAATGATTCTTTATCGTTCTCTTTAATTTCCTCCTCACTATCTTCGGAACTTCCAATAGTAGTAAAACTAGTATCTTCTAAATCTAAAGTTAAAGCCACATTTTCAATTGGGTCGTCCAATGTATTCTTAATAATTATTTTAATAGAAGTGCTTGTTCCGGGAAATAAATCGCCAGAAGTAACATCTTCTATAACCACTGCATTTATTAAATTTAGAGTAAAAAGAAAAATTCCTAGAAATAAAAGCCCAAAGGCATTTTTTTTGTTTATCATTTTAATTAATTTTCAATTTATTCTTATTTATTTTCTCTTGCTTATAATATTTTCTATTGTACAAACTAATAAAAAAAGAATTATTTATTTCTGGTTTCCCACTTATTCCCTTTTCTCCTCATGACAGAAGCAATTTTTCCATCCAATAGTGAATAAATTGTTTTTGCATGGTTTTTTGCAATATTGGGGTCATGGGTGACTATAACGATTGTTGTGCCTTTTTTGTGTAATTTTTCTAGGAAATCTAAAACTTTTTCTCCAGTTGAAGTATCTAAATTTCCAGTAGGCTCATCGGCTAAGATTACATCGGGGTTGTTAGAAAGTGCTCTTGCTATTGCAACTCTTTGCTGTTGCCCCCCAGATAATTGATTAGGATAGTGATCCATTCTATCTCCTAAATCCACTAATAAAAGCAACTTTTCAGCTTCTTCTTCTCTTTCTTCTCTATCTAAACCTTGAAATAACATTGGAAGCATAACATTTTCTTTTGCAGTTAGATTAGGAATGAGATTAAATTGTTGAAAAATAAAGCCTATTTTCCTTCCCCGGATTTGAGCTAGTTCTG
>CAZOFF010000001.1:0-11952 GCA_964579165.1 Candidatus Woesearchaeota archaeon | reverse complement strand
AATGTTTTGCCCATCTAAATAAATCTCACCAAAAGTCGGCACATCTAAGCTTCCAACTAGATTCATACTTGTACTCTTTCCACTTCCACTTGGACCCATAATTGCAACAAAATCCCCCTTTTCAACATCAATGTTTATTCCATCAAGCGCCTTGACAATATTAGTGCCCATTTCATAATGTTTTCCAACATTGTTTAAGTGTATAACAACGTTATCTCTTACCATAATAAACAGAGCTATCAAATTCTTTTAAATTTAACTGATGTAACTTGCTAAGGCAAGCAAAACTTTAAAAACCATATAAGTAGTTTATTATTATGATAATTCCAGTAAGATGTTTTTCATGTGGGAAACCAATAGGACATTTATGGGAACAATTTAAAAAAAGGACTTCTGATGGGGAAAACGCTAAAAAGGTCCTAGATGAACTTGGTTTAGAAAGATATTGTTGCCGTTCTGTATTCCTTGGACAAACAGATTTGATTGAATTGGTTGGAAAATTCAAGAAAAGTTAGGTTTATAGAATTGGGCTATAATTAGTTATTTTGATAATCCTCTCTCCTTTTTATTTTAAATAGTAAAATTAGAATGTAACATAGAACAATTAACATAAAAAAACTAAAAACTAAAAACAACAAAGAACTTTTATTTTTAAGAACATCTTCTAGGTTTATTATCTTCCCAGTTACAAGATTATTTTCATTTATGTTTTTATCAAAATCTTTATTAAAGTTATCATTCCCATAAACCTTTAGATTAATCCATGAACCAACCGCAACACTTTTATTTGTACTATAAATTATCGCACCGTAATATTCCCCAGGATTATTTCCGCTAATACAAATTTTTAAATCGGCTTTTTCTTTAAAAGTTAATTCTTTTTTATACTCTAGATTTATCTTAAAAAAAGAAGAATTTTTGTTGTATTTTTTTATATTTTTAAAGTCGTCTTCTAAATTAGTCCACGTATCGCTCCCCGTAAATTTCTCTTTTTGTTCAGAGAAGAGGAACATTTCTTTACACACCTTCTCTCCCAGATTTGCTTTAAATTCTAATTGGGGGGGAGATATACCTATCTGTACGGCAGAACTAAAATTAGTAAAAAAAATAATAGAAAGGATAATGGAAAAGGTAAAGAATAGAGGTTTAAATTTCATATTTTAAGCAGCCATTGCCAAAAACTTTATCATATTTTTATGCCCAACAATATCGTCATCTAATTCTTCATTAAAATCTGCTAAATTAAGTCTTATGTCAATTCTTTTTGTTGATGAAACATTTGCAGTGAAATTCATTATGCCTTTCCATGAGCCACTACTTTCCTTTAATTGTAGGTTATTAAATACATTATCGTTGCTATTTGTAAGTTCTGCAGTAATTTTAGCAGGTTTTATTGTTCCAGTATTTGTTATACTGACATTTACTATATTAGAAATTGAACCTACTGCAACATCACCCAAATACAAATAATCTGGAACTACATTTATGCTAACTATGCTTTCATTTGTAGTTGTATTCACAGGAATTAAAATAATGTTCGCTTCTATTGTTACGTTGTTACTTTGTGCGTTTAATAAAACCGGCATCACTATAATTATAAAGATTGAAAGAAAAGATAGTATAACCTCCCATTTGTAATGGTCCATTTTATATATTCAATAGTATTAATTACAATATATATTATATAAAGCATATATTAGTATATAAACATTTCGCTTGGAAGTTTTAGTATAAGATTACTTCTTAATCTTCCATCTTGATTTATATCCGCAATTATTACATATTATTGTTTTATATTTATTAGCAATTTTAATTTTACTTTTTGAATAATAAGGAGCAAGACATTTCTTACAAAAAAGTTTTCTTTTATTTCCAAGTTTTAGGTTATGTGACATTGCAAGTTTCTTTATTTTTTTTATTTCTTTTGAAGTTTTATTTTTTATATTATTTGATTGAAAGAATTCTTCAACTTCTTCTTTTGCTTGAGTTTTTGATATTTCTTTTTTCATAAGATAATTAATTAAATGGAATATATAAAACCTTCAAAATATTGAATAAAGATAGATGATAAATATAAAATAAAAAGAGAAAGACAGCTTGAAGATTTCCCCTCTTGTCGGAGAGTACTGTCAACAACGTAAGTTGCTTAACTTCTGTGTTCGGAATGGGAACAGGTGTTTCCAACTTACTATGGCCGTCTTCAAAAATAGAGATAATTCATAGTTTTTAAAGGTTTTTGTTTGATGTTTGATGTTCAAGGAGAAAATCAAAAAAAAGGTTCACAAAATTCTGTTATCTCTTAAGGATAGTTCATAAAACTTAAATATTTTATAAGTTTAGATATCTCGGCAGGAGCTATCGGTGTACATTGCTTAGACTATTGGTTTAGCAATACAGAATCAATATATTGATTCCGCCGGCTTGTACTGCCTTTTCTTTTTATTTATACTTTTAACAGATAAAGCTGTTTGTAAAGGTTTTTATATGAATAATTAGCTTATTTGTATATCTTAAATGGTGTTTAAGATGTAAACGGGGCGGGGTTGCCAGAGTGGTCAAATGGGCGAGATTTAGGCTCTCGTGGCTTAGTGCCTACACAGGTTCGAATCCTGTATCCCGCATTCTATCCGACCCGGTTATATGAACTACATTCTATTAAACCTCATGAAAACCTTTAAAAAGGAGATTAAATAGACAACATTGGAAAGTAAACTGCGAGTTGAACTCGTTCAAGGATTCGAGATTGATAAAAAATTGTCTCATCCTTAAACTCGGCGTTAGCAGGATTAAAATTTAATTCTGAAGACGTTATTCAATTAACTGCAAGATAAAAACTATCTTAGAGATTAAATAAAACAAAATGAAATCAAAAACAAAAATTAAAGAACAGATAAAGAAAAAAAATAATTTGGAAATGATTGAAACAATTCAATTAGCTTTAAAAAATCCAGAATGGAAAGGAGTAGCAAATATATTATCTGGCCCAAGAAGAAAACAAGTAGGATTAAATCTTAATCAAATAGAATCACAAGTTAAAGATAAAGATATTGTTGTTGTTCCAGGAAAAGTACTAAGCCAAGGGGAGATAACCAAAAAAGTAAGAATAGTAGCCCTTCATTTTTCGGGAACAGCAAAAGAAAAACTTGAAAAGAATAATGTTCAAATAGACACAATAATTAATGAAATTAAACAAAATCCTAAGGCAAAAAATGTTAAGATACTTAATGGAGAAAAAACACAATGATAATAATTGATGGAAAAAATGCAACAATGGGAAGACTTGCTAGTTATGTAGCTAAGCAGGCATTAAGGGGAGAAGAGATAGTGGTATTAAATTGTAAAGAGGTCATTATAACTGGAAATAAACAGTTTATAAAAGAAGACTACCAACAAAGAAGAAGAAGAGTTGGAAGTAATCAAAAGGGGCCAAGAGTTTCACAAATGCCTGAAAAGATTGTTAAAAAAGCAATTAGGGGGATGTTGCCAAATCATAGATGGGGGAGAGGAAAAGAAGTATTACAAAAAATAAAATGCTACAATGAAACTCCTAAAGAATTTGAAGACAAAAAGAAAATAGTAGCTGGGAAAGAAAAAGGAAATAAATATATTTTCGTAAAAGATATTTTTGATAAAAAATGAATGAAAAAAAAATAGTTAAGTCAGGAAAAAGAAAGACTGCAGTAGCAAGAGCTGTTTTGACAGAAGGAACTGGAGTTGTAAAAATTAACGGAGAAAATTATAATAATCTACATGAGTTTAAGAGACTTTCAATTGAAGAAGTATTAAGAATAAATCAAAGGATTACGAATAATACTAAGTTTAATGTTGATATTACTACAAAAGGCGGTGGAGAAAAATCTCAAATAGAAGCAGCGAGATTAGCATTAGCAAGAGCAATTTTAGAATTTACAAAATCAAAAACATTAAGAGAAGTAATGATATCTTATGATAAACATATGCTTATTGCGGATGTAAGAAGAAAGGAGATGTATAAGCCGGGCGATAGTAAAGCTAGAAGAAAGAGACAAAAGTCTTACAGATAAAACATCAAAAAGATATTTATAAAAAACTTCCGATTAAAAATATTTTTTGGCTTTGTCTATTGCAAAATCAACAATAGAATAAACCATACTCAACATATTTCTTTTATTGAATACATTAGCTCTATTTAGTTCCTTAGGATCAACCTCTATCAAATTTCCCTGATCAACAACAGAAGTTATAACCCCTTTTGAATTCGGGTATAAAGATGATTCATGATGCACTAATGAATGTTTAGGAAAGTTTTTATCAAAATAATCAAATGGAACAAATTTAATCTGACTCAATCTATTAAAGGTGGTATCTTTTTTAAATATCTTGGTTATATCTTCAAGCTCTCGATTATTTCCAACAAACCAATAAGTTTCTTGATTTAATCTTAATGGCTGGACAGTTGCTATTGGTTTCCCACGAACAAAAAAGAAATAAACTCTTTCGTAGTCTGTTGGCTCAAAACACGGATAAAATGTTCCTTGAGCTTCTTGTTCTAATCCTTCTAATGTTGGCTTATCTTGATTAATAAATTTAGACAGCTTTTTTGGATTTAATTCAAAGGAACTTTTAATACCGTTATTGAATGCTTTTTTTAACTGAGTTTGTTCTTCACTAAATGGATTTAATAATTCTTCCCCCTTTTCTTGGCCAATTGATTCAAAAATCCCGTAAATCTCTTTTTCCTTATCATCAGGAGATTTAACTAATCTGGCAACATCTCTTCCAAAATCTCTAAGTAAAATCCAAAAATTTCTTGGCCCATAATTAGAATATTTCGAATAAAAAATGCTAACTGGCTGAGATTCATTACCTGTTTTCTGCATTAATGCAACAGAAGGAGATAACATAGCTTCTGGTATTGAATTAAACCCTGCAAAATTGGCAATATTATGAAGCTTAGCTCCTAAAACAACATAATAAAAAGCATTATTAACAGCAACATTATCTACAGATTCATTATGAACCATTTTAACATTATCCTTAAGGGCTTTATTAGTATTTAACTTAGAAAACTCTGAGTCTAAATCCGGAACAACAAAAACCGCTGAATTTTCTTCTCCACTAACCTTCGCCAATTGGTTCTCTAAACTCTGTTTAATTTTCCTGGATTTTTTTTCAAATTCAACATTCTGTTCATATAACCCAGTGGAGACATTTAATCTTGTGGTTATTTTTATTGAATCCAAATCCTGCTCAGGAAGTTCTATATTGTATGAATCCTGTAACTCAGTAAACTGAATGCTTAATTTTTCTGTTGAAGAAGTTTCTTTTGTCAAATGAACTGTTCTACTTGTGTTATCTTTTGTGTCAATTATCTTTCCAAATTTTCTGTATATATCTTCTTCCATCCCAAACCCTAAAAATACCTGATGATGTGGGTCTTCATAAACCTCATTCTGACCAATAGAAATAAGCCTTGTTTCAAGACTAGTCCATCTATCCTCTTTGTTTTTTTGAAATTCTGGCAGTTGCTCTGTGTTATTTACAGCACTCGTAAAATAATCATTAAAAGCAAAGTTTGCTTTATATGAAAAACCAGAACAAGATGAAGCAAACAGGGCAGCAGACATACTTAACCCTGCAAGTGCCAATCTGCCTTTTTTCTTTAAACTATGTTTAAAGCTCATAAGCAAATTAAAGAATAAAGGGTTTTTAAGGATTTTTAGAGTGAAAGATATAATTTCACTTGATTAAAATCACTTGGACATTAGGATCTTATAATTCATTCCGGACAAAATGACTGCGGGAATAATAAAAAACCAGTGAATTAAAAAAGTCAAGACCATAAATCCTAAGGCAAGTAATGCATTCGCAACAACGGTTTTATTTTTATGTGAAGAAAGATCTTTCATTTTATTATTTTAAAGTTATAAGCCAATTTATTCCTTTTGCAAAATGTTACTTTCATTCCAATATAGGGTTTAATTGATTGCCTAACATAAATCCATCACCCTAGCAGATGTTGAATCCATTAAAACTTCTGGATACCCTTCTTTATCTGTGCCCCGATAGGGCATTCTAAAAAATTCTTTCCTTGGTTTGACTATTCCATCTTTTTGTATTATTCCTTCTAATAATTCTTCCATATTATCTTGGACACTCTCCTTTTGTATAGTATTCAACATCCGGATTTTGACATGCAAAACAACTATTTGAAAATGCTTGGGCACAGGGATATTTTATACATTGTATTCTTGAAGAATTAAACCAACCACATACTGGTTCATAAATTTCTATACAAGCCTCTGCATTCCTACTTTCATCCGAACAATCAAATATTTCTTTTTCATTATTTTCAGTATCTTTTTTTATAGTATTATTAAAAATAAGAAAAATAGCAAAAAATATTAGAATAATTAAGCTGATACCTATAAGGGTCTTTTGATTTTTATTAAATTTGTTTGATTTCATAATGAATATAAAATTATGCTCTTAAAATATCTTTTAGTTTATTTTGAACATGATTAAAAAGTGTGGCTGAAATAAGAGATTGATGCTCTCCTTGATGAGTTTGCCCGTCAAACTTTACTTTTCCAAGATAAGTTTGATTGGTTAATATTTTCTTTAAACCATTAACAGTTAAGCCGTATTTTTTAGACAGTTGTGTAAGGCTTATTTTGCTGTTTAAGAATTCCTGGAAAAGCTCTTGAACAAGAGATGAATTCTCAGAAGGAAGAAGTTTTTTATCAATTATTTTATAACCAAAAGGAGCTCGCGAAACAGGATTTCCAGATAAAGATTTTTGAGTCATTCCTTTTTTTGTTCGTTTAGAAATTGATTTTTGAGATTTTCTAAAAGTGTCTAAAATATTTCCATCTATTTTCTCTTTTAGATAATGTTCAAAATCTTGATCAGAATCTGGAGCATAATGATGGCATATAGAACAAAGAGTAACTAAATTTTCACTTTTATCTTTGCCCCCATCCATTCTCATTGTACTGTGATGTACTTCTAATTCATCTGACAAACCTCTAAAACCACATTTTAAACACCTAAAACTGTCTCGTTCTAAGATTCTTTTTTTTAATCTGGGGGTAATTGAAATTCTATTAGGCATTTTCAAGGTTTTTATTAATTAGTTTTAATAATTGAATCATTTTTTTCTACCTATAATTAAAAAATGAAGACTTAGATCTGCAACAGTGGGTTCTGCACATAACTTGTAATGGGTGTTTATCCAATTCTTATAAATTTTCTTTTTGTTATAAGAATTGTTTAATTCATCTTGGGTTGCGGTAGCAAGTCCCTCTAATCCCACAGTATCTAAAATTTTTAACTTTTTATTTAATAAGTTTGTTAATTCATTAAGTGTAAAAAAATGAGAAAATCCCTTTCCTCCCTGCCACATATAATCATTTCCTTTAAGTGCTAGATTTTCAAAATGACTTTTCATTGCAACTTCATCTGGCCATCTTCTTAATGCATTTAATAAACAACCATATTTTCCCATAACTGAAATAAAAATAGGAGAATTATTTTTTGCAACACGAATTAATTCTGAAATTGCTTTTTTTCTCTGTTTTTCTGGGTGCACATGAGATAAAGGGCCTCCGAGACATAAAACTGCATCAAAAATATTTGATTTAAAAATAGATAAATCTGTGATTGACCCCAAAATTAAGTTAGTCACATTATTTTCAGTTTTGGTTTTTTTTATTTCTTTTTTAGCTATGTCTAAATTAGCTTGTGCTAAATCTAATAAAACAACCTTATAACCCATTTTTGCTAATTCGATGGAATACCTTCCCGGACCACCACCAGCATCTAAAATGGTGCCTTTTTTTGGTAAATGTTTTTTTAAAAAGTGCAAGGTAGTATCAATTTCTAATTTGTGAAAAGGATCTTTTACCAACCTTTGCCATTCTCTTTCTGCTTGCTGATTATATAACTCTTTTGTTAACTTCTCTTCTTTTGCCATTTTTCTTTTTTTTATTGCTAACTCTCTTTTGTTATATTATTTACTTTGTCATAAAGCTCTTGGTCTATTATTGCAATATGTTTTCCTTTATATAATTCGCCTTTGTATTTTACTTTGCCTATGTAAATAGGATTTTTTATCATTTGATATAATGTAGATTCGGGAAGATTGAATTTCTTAGCTATTTCTTTATAACTTATTCCTTGCACCCACATTTCAAAAATTTCTCTCACTTTTAATGAATCTTCTGGATTAGGAACTAATTTCTTATCAAGATATGTATAACCAAAAGGAGCCCTATACAGAGCCTCACCAAATTTGATTTTCCTATCAAAAGCCAATTCCACTCTTTCTTTTACCATTCCTCTTTCAAGCTGGGCAAAAACGCCTATAATTTGGAAGAACGCTTCACCCATAGCAGAAGTTGTGTCTATTTGTTCTGTTACGGATGTGAAGTTTATATTTTTCTCTTTTAAATTTTCAAGTATCATGATAAGATCTTTCAACTTTCTAGAAAATCGATCTATTTTGTAAACAAGAATTATATCAAACCTTTTTTCTTCTGCATCCCTTAAAAGAAGTTCTAAAGCGGGCCTATTTAAGCTTCCGGCTGAAAACCCTGCATCTTTATACACTTTAAAGACTTCCCAGTCTCTTGCCTCACAAAAGGCCTTACATTTATCTATTTGTGCTTCAACACTTAGTCCTTCTTTTGCTTGCTCTTCTGTTGAAACTCTCGAGTATATTGCAACCAGAAGTTTTCTGCTTTGTTTCTGATTTTGTGCACTTAGACTCCCTTTGTTCATAACCATATTTGTCTTTTTTGTTTTTCCTCTTTTTTATTGCTTAAAAACTTATGTTTTATGTGGTTTTATATGTAAAAATACGTATACTAAGGGGTTTTTGTTCTTGTAAGGGTTCCCTTAACATAACGATATTATAACCTTATCAGAATAAGTATATAAATTTAACGTTTAAGATGAGCTAAAGAACCTTAAAATCTAAAATCTGTTGACTCTTTTGTATCATCACATTCTCTGCATGTATAAACTGCGTCAATAGAAAAAGAGACTATGGATCAAGGGTATAATGCTTAATGCTTGTTGCATTCACAATCATAAGGAAAAGGCCTAATATCATTGATATGAGCATCTTCTTTGATTTGATTTTTTCCAAAATGAATATGAATTCCTTCATAAGCAGGATTAAATAATAAAACATGATAAATATGATCTTCAGGTTTTTCGACACCTTTAGAAATATTAAGAATTTCATAAAAACAACTGTATTTGTTTGAGTAGAAGATTTTGCCTTTCATGCCATTAACTTGTTCTTCAAGAGTAAAATCACTAAACATCATAAAAATAAGAAAATAAAATCCTTTTTAAGTTTTATTGCTATATTCAATATCAAAGTATTTGTTCACTTAGGCAGGCTTAGTTCAGTAGTTGCAAGAAATTGTTCTTTTGCTTGTAATGGAGAGAATAAGAAATCTTTGGCAAATAAATACCAACCACACCATTGTAAAAAGAGATTGATATCTTGAGAAATATCATCATCTCCCTCTTCATACCATAAAACCCCTTGCAAAGGGATTACTCCTGAATTTAATTCTTTAACTTGATCTTCTTGGAGTATAAGTTTAGAAGCAAGAGAACCATCATTAAACGCACATTTTTCAAGAAAAAGACTGTTGCCTATAAAAGTATAGCCTAAAGAGGTAAATTTTTCATGCATGTATTGGGGCATTTTAGTTTGAAGCAACTTTGTTAAGAAAGCTTTGCTCTTGTCAGTTGTCCGAGAGCAGATTATAATTCCCTCTTTTCTTTGTAAAGGATTATCTTGCAAATAAAAATGTTGAGAGAAATCACAATAAGACCCTTCAATTTTAGACATGGGAAATTATGGAATAACTTCTTTTTATTTATTGTTATTTTTGACGGAATACTTTTTTATCAATCCTTTAAATTGTCCGAGATTTTGTATACTTAGGCACTCTAAGTGAACAAAAGTTTATAGGTTTGTAGACATGTTTAAGCATATTGATTAATATAAAACCCGTGTAAAACTGTTTAAACAGGCTGTTTAAGCCATTTTTTATTTTAAACAGCTGTTTTTTTACTAGGAAAAAAGAAATTTTTAACAGATTTTATGGCCAAAAAATGGGAGAAAATAAATTTAAATTATTAAAAATTACATTATTTAACGTCGAAAATATGTAAAAAACAAAATGTTTTTAAAGTAGATTCTACAATATATCCTTATGTTTGGGTGGTTATTTAATAAAAAAGATGTAGAAAAGGTTAGAGAAGATACCAAAGAAGGATTTAGTTCTGTAAAAAAAGATATTAATAAAGTCAGCCAATGGATTAAACACCTGAATTTAGAGAAAAATCGACAAGAAGCAGATATGGATTCCATAAAAGAGGAATTGTCGACGATAAAAACAGAAATTGAGGGGCTAAAAAATATGGTTTCTATCTTAGGTGATATCAGACAAGCAAAAAATTTTACTCTGTCTAAACAGCTGTCTAATAAACAAACATCTGTCCAAGCTGTCCAAACAGCTGTCCAAACAGCTGTCCAAACACCTAATTTAAACCAATTTTCAATAACTGAAAGAGCAGTTATTTGGATATTACTTAATACAGATATGAAATTGAGTTATGAAGATATGGCAGCTATTTTAGGGAAAGAGAGATCTACAATAAGAAGTCAACTGAATAGTATAAAACAAAAGGATCCGGAATTAATAAGTGAGATAATAGAGAAAAATGGCAAAAAGAGAGTATTTATATCTGAAAATTTGAAGGAATTAGTACTAAAAAAGTCAAAAGTGAGAGTTACAGGGGACAAAAAAACAAAGAAAAAACAAGAAAATGGTGCTTAAGGGCAGATTATTATTTTAGAAAAGAAGAGAGAGACCAAGAAAGAATATTTAAAATTAATAAAAATAGAGTTAAGACTCATAAAAATAAGCATAAAAACAAATAAGCGAGTAATAGGAAAAGAAATTTAGAAAAAATAAGTCAATAAAGAATAGTGAGAGATATACTTATTCGGTGAGCAGATTAATTATAATTTACTGGAAATTATATTGAATTATAGATCTCTTAGCCTTAAAAGAGTATTTAAACTCGCTATTTTCTTTAAATTTGGGGAAATAGAAAGAGAAATTAATTTATTGTTTACTTTAGACTTATTGATGGGTATATCTTTTTTTATTAATCTTCCGACGTAGTCCCGTATAGAACTTTCAGTTAAATTAAGCTTAAGAGCTATTTTTTTATAATCTAAATATTCATTTTCGGACAGTTCTTCTTCTAAAGTATATATTGTTGAAAAAACAATTAATTCTTGTTCGGTGAGCTTCTTAAATTTTAAACGAAGTTCTTTTTTAATTATGTCTAAAGAGTCAAGTAATTCTGCAGCATTATCTATTGAAGAAGATTTTTTATCTAAAATGGGGCTTTTTTGAGGTAAATTGTCTGTTTGTCTGTTTGTCTGTTTGTCTGTTGGAACCCCATCATTTCCAGTGGAAAAGGCTAAATTTAAGGGTTTTGAGGCCTCAGAGTAGATATTATGTGTTGGAATATGTGTTGAAGGCACTAATTCTGGGAAAGTATGTGTTGGAACGGAAAAAGATAGGACTTTATCCAATTTAGAATTGATTTCATTGATTGTAGAAATTAAACCCGGAATTTCTTTTATTGGAGTGACTATTTTCTCTAATACAGAGGAGATATCGACAAGGGAATTTTTAAGAGTATTAATATTCTCTTTTGCAAAATTTAATTGATTATATAAGAGAGTTATATCATTTTTTACTTTATAAAAAGCTTCTTTGATTAGGTCATCCATAATTTAAAATAGAAGGAGTAATATAAAAACTTTAAGGTAATTTGTTGTATAGTTTAGATTAAGTTAAGAAGAAAGAATATACCCAGCCCTATTGAGATAAACTTTGATGTTTTTTATAAGCTTCAAAAGCTATGTCA